>JASLCR010000084.1 GCA_030145955.1 Candidatus Saccharimonadales bacterium | reverse complement strand
CTGCATCAGGAAATGTGTCACCAGGATTGTATTCAAGCAGCTCAACCTCATAGCCATGCCACTCAGCACGTCGTTTCAATGTCAAAACATTACCCCAGTCACCATAGATGTTCATATCTTTAGGGTATAACTGTAAAATACGTAACGTTTCACTCATGATATAGCCTCCACATTAGCGATCTTGCTTAGCTCACGACGTAAAGCTAGCATGGCGGTATAGCTACAGTAAATCCGCTTCGGGGTGTTCGGGTGATGTGCAATAAATTCTTTCAAACTTTTTTTGAGATCGGTATCTACATAGGCAACTTCTACTTCTTCGTATTGAAGCCGTAGTGCCATATCGTAGGCGCGTACTCCCGTGACTGCGGCAACGCCAAGTTCTTTCAAGCTATCAAAATCCACATCCCAAAGCCAGCTCATGTCACGACCATCGGCGTAATTATCGTTAATAGCAATCATCGTGGCGTAGCCTTCGGGTGAAAATGACTTAAGGCTCAAGCGGAACCCGGCTGGGTTTTTCACCAGTACAAGATCAACTGCTTGGCCATTTACCATAATACTTTCGCCGCGGCCAAACGCAGGCTCGACGGCTGCCAGGCTTTCTTTCAGGGTATCAAAATTTATCTGCTCAAGTATACAGGCTACGAGGCCAAGTGCGGCAGCGGCATTATAGATGTTATAAATTCCTTCTAACTTCAAAGATGTCGTGAGTTTATATCCATCGATATGAAATTCGGCGGTATCACCATTAAAGGAGTGAAGAACGCCCATAGCTTGAGGCGGAAGCGCTGCTGTTTGTGCAGTATTCTTTGAACGCATATCATCGTCGGTCGGGAAGGTTTCGCGAAGCTCTGAACTGAGGCCAAAATAAACCGCCTTTTCTGTGCCGAGAGATTTACCAAGCTTTAGTAGTCTTGGATCTTCACGGTTAACCACAACTTTTTCTGTAGTTTGATCGGCGATTGTTTTCAAAAGCTGAGCGGTGGCATCGATCTCACCAAAACGGTCAAGCTGGTCGCGCATGACATTAAGCAGGAGCGAGTAGCGGGGTTGGATAGCTTTTACGAAATGTACCGCATGTGCCTCATCAAGCTCAAGCACGGCAATATCGGCATCAAGATTACCATGATTATCTACTTCACCAAGTAGTGCTGCGGCCACGCCACGAGTAAAGTTGCTTCCAGTGCGGTTGGTAAACACTTTTAATCCTTGCCCTTCAAGCAGCTCAACAACCATTTTAGTAGTCGTTGTTTTGCCATTGGTGCCACTTACTACCACGACGCCTTTTGGTAGCTGTGCGAGGGTATCCTTGATAAAATCTGGGTCGATTTTCTCAACAACAAGTCCAGGTAGCGCGGATCCTCCGCCACGAAGCTTCATGGCGGTTTTAACAGCTTTTCCAAGTATGGTGACGTACGGTTTCGGCATTTCTTCCATTATAGCGTAATTTGAACGGAGATTTACGCATGTAATGGCATAGATTTAGCGAATCTCTTGAGGTACAATAGGGTTATGTTTATCGTGGGCTTACTCTCGTGGTGGTATGGTGATGGATGGCGCCAACGGGCAGCGATCATTAAAGAGCGACTTGCCTCAACAATCGACTACTTTTCGATTGACCTGCTAGTGAAGACATTGTTTTCGCCATATCGTCAAATTTCGGCTGGGTCGGTTCGCGGTTCGCTTGATGTAAAGTGGCGTGCATTTGTTGACCGTACGATATCACGCTGTATCGGGGCAATTATACGGATTACCATGATTGTTATGGGTGCTGGCGTGATTTTGTTTCATAGTGTGATCGGCTTAGTGATTCTGGGGGTATGGGCCGTAGTGCCGCTTGCGCCGCTCATCGGTATTGCCATGACAATGATTGGATGGGTGCCTACATGGAATTAACGGTAGAAACTCACCACCCTCGCGCTGCGAAGGCACGCTATCGTAAAATACTCGATGGTTTCATTAGGGGCGCTTTGTCGGTGCTTGCATTTATGTTACTTGTTGCAGGGATTGCGCTTGTGGCAATCGATATTCCCCTTGGATGGATATTGATAGGTTTTTCAGTAATACCAGCCATGATCGTTGAATGGTGGAATGGTGAGCTCAAACAGCTAGCTCCTGCCAAGCGGCCGAAAAATCTCAGTGATGTCTTGGATGCAGAGATACTCGGTAAGCTACACCAGAATAGTACGTTGAAAGAAATAGTACTTGCTGTTTCCGCAACCAACGGTGCACAGTTCTTTGGCGCACGATTTGGTGTGGGCTCGAGCTTTTTACAGCAGATCAGTGACGAGGAATACACTAAGCCAGAGCAAGTATGGGCCCAAGCTTTCGAGATACGGGAGACGCTTGGGTATGAAGAGCTAACGCCTGGTATGATTGTGGCGGCGCTTGTAAAAGAGTATCCGCAGCATGAAGCAATTTTGGCGCACATTCATCTATCGTTTAGTGATTTATTAGAAGGTATTAAGTGGCAGCAGCACCTTGCCGAGCTTATTGCTGCACACAGCAAACCGCGACGTACCGGTGGAATTGGCCGTGACTGGTCGTTTGGCTATACGCCGCTGCTTTCGCGGTTTGGGCAAAATATTAGTCAATCAGTGGGTGGAATGATCTCAGTTGATACTGCATCGCATGAAAAAGCACTCACGCAAATGATTGATAATTTTTCGAATCAAGGCAGTCAGAATGTTGCGTTGATCGGCAAAACCGGTGTAGGCAAGACGACACTTGTACATGCACTTGCCGAAGAACTCATGAAAGCAGATTCACATGTCCCGAGCTCGCTGAAGTTCCGTCAGGTTGTTATGCTCGATGCTGCATCATTGATTGCGGCTGCTCCGGGCCGCGGTCAGCTTGAAGAGCTTGTTATGGAAGTGCTCGGCGAAGCGTATACTGCCAAGAACATTATTATTTGTCTTGATAACGCGCAGATGTTTTTTGAAGAGGGTGTTGGCTCAGTAGATATTACAAATGTACTACTGCCAATTCTTGAGGCGGGTCGTTTGCGTATGATTCTTGCCATGGACGAGCAGCGCTTTCTGAAGATCTCGCAGCGAAATACTGCGCTTGCGAATGCACTTAATCGTATTGTGGTTGCGCCGACAGATCAGGGAGAAACAATGAGTGTCATGCAAGATCAGCTCATCATAATTGAATTTAAGCAGCACGTTACCTTTACCTACCAAAGTCTTGTTGAGGCGTACCGTCTCAGTGAGCGATATGTTCATGACATTGCCATGCCCGGGCAAGCGTTAAAATTACTCGAATCGTCTGCTCAGTACAGTGAAGGTGGTCTGGTAACAATGAATTCTGTGCAGCAAGCAATTGAGCAAACGATGGATATTAAAGTGAGTGTCGCGTCGGAATCTGAGGATAGAGAAAAGCTCCTCAATCTTGAATCATTAATCCATCAGCGTATGATTGGGCAAGCAAGAGCAGTTGAAGTAGTGAGCGATGCACTGCGCCGTGCACGTGCCGGTGTACGAAACCAAAATCGACCTATTGGTACGTTTCTCTTTCTTGGTCCAACCGGTGTCGGTAAAACAGAGCTTGCAAAAGCATTGGCCGATGTCTATTTTGGCGGTGAAAATCGCATGATTCGTCTTGATATGAACGAATATGTGCGCAATGAAGATGTGGCACGCTTGATCGCCGATGGAGCTGACGATCCAACAAGCCTTACCGCACAGGCGATGAAGCAGCCGTATAGTGTTATCTTGCTCGATGAGATTGAAAAAGCACACCCAAATGTACTCACAACTCTTTTGCAGCTTCTTGATGAAGGTATTCTTCGTGATATTAATAATCGTGAAGTCAGCTTTCGCGATGCGATCGTAATTGCAACCAGTAATGCTGGTGCTGATCGAATTCGCGAGTATATTCAACGTGGCTACAGGCTTGAACAATTCGAGCAGCAGTTTGTTGATGATCTGATTAACTCAGGGCAATTCAAACCGGAATTCCTGAACCGTTTTGACGAGATAGTTACATTTGGATCGCTAAGTAAAGAAGAATTACTGCGCGTTGTTGATCTTATTATTACCGGTGTTAATAAAACGCTCGAGCAGCAAAAAGTACGTGTTGATGTGGATGATGATGCGAAAAGACTATTAGTTGAGCGCGGCTACGACCCACGACTTGGTGCCCGCCCGATGCGCCGCGTGGTGCAACGAGCTGTAGAAAATACAGTAGCAAAGCTAGTACTTGGTGGCCAAGCTCAACCCGGCTCAACCATTCCAATTACCTACGATCAGGTTGTGCAGATACTCGGTAGTCGTGACGCTGCCGGTGCTATACTGGAAGAAGCAAGACAATCACGAGAGGAGCTATCAAGTGGTCAAGAAGCAGGTGCGCAAGCAAGCGAAAAAATCGATCAAACCTCGGATTAATACGTATAATTTCTTCATCATTTTGGCTGTTGTACTGGGTATGATTGCCGGCGTCCTTATGGTAAAAGCATTTTACCGGGGAGAAAAGGTAGCGCAAAATAATAAGCCTGCAGTCACACTTGGTGCGCTTGAGTATGAGTTTAAAGATGGAAAAGCCACAAAGAAAAATACACCCCAGACAACCTCTCTCCGCGCATTCTTAGAGAAAAGGGCAGCAGAGGATTGCACGGGACAGAGTTTTGAACCAAGTCAGTACACGGTTGTAGCTGCGAACAAAGAAGTATCACAGGTGCTGCTGGGCTATGGCTGCGGTGATGTGAGCGCAAGGATGTTTGCAGTACAAAAAAATAACGAATGGGAGTTTATCTCTCCTACGAATCATTTTGACGTATTAACTAATCAACCCGAGTGTGTTTACGTAAACAAAAACGCCATTGACCGCGAGATTGCGCCAGTGTGCTATACGGTCAAGGGCGATGCTGTTAACTACCAAGTACGCTAGAAACTAGCGCTTTGGGATAAAGGTGAGGGCAGTGCCCGATTTACCACCGCGACCGGTACGTCCAATACGATGCACGTAGTCGTCGTATGT
>JASLCR010000075.1 GCA_030145955.1 Candidatus Saccharimonadales bacterium | reverse complement strand
AAGCGCGAAGCCAACTTCAAGATGAGATTTCCCTATGAGGACACAGATAGACGATCTGTTTGATAGGTGCAAGGTAGAAGTGCAGTAATGCATGTAGCTGAAGCATACTAACAGTCCCATTGCCTTTTTATGAATCTAGATTGTCACATTTTTTGTGTGTTCAATCTAGGTTTCCGACCCCATAAAGGTCGGACGACAGACTTAACTAGTAATTGGTGTGCAAACACCACTGTCAATCTCTAGAAAAATTGAGATTCGTACATCACTAATCCGTGCAAAGTGTCATCGACACCGAAGCAAGGTTTTGGCCCACTCCTGACATGATAGGAGCGAAAAAGCGCCTAAAGCCTTACTTCGGTGCCCATGGCGAAGAGGAAACACCTGTTCTCATTCCGAACACAGCAGTTAAGCTCTTCAGCGGCGATTATACTGCCACAAGTGGGAAACTAGCACGGTGCCGAATTATAAAAAGAGCTTCCGAATAGGAGGCTCTTTTTCTTTTGTGACCAAAAGAAGCAAAAGTCCTGGGGCTGCTGAAATGCCGCGTGCAAAAGTATCGCCGGCTATCTCTGTGGTCTGCGGAACTCCCTACAGTCAGACATCCTCGACCAGTCAGGATACCCGCCGCCACTTTTGCCGGCCATTTCAGATACCCCAGACCCTAAACCACCTCTGTAGGTGTTGACAAAACATAATGCATATGCTAATGTTAATCTATAGTCTAATAAAAACAAAAAGGACACCCCCACAATGAGTGAACACAATCCAATCAAAGCGCAGGAACAACTAGAAAAGGCAACTGATTTTGTTCATGATGTTGGCTTGCCTACAGGTCTTGGCTATGCGAACCTTAAGGAAGTAGATAATCATGAGATTAGGAGAGCTGCTAACGTCGATCGGCGTGATGGTCTCACTATTCATTATCGTTCCGAGGAAGGAGATGGAGGTAAGTGGGCTGAATCACAGGTTGACGTCCGTGCCTCTTCTGGAGTGTATAGGGCGGATATTGAACGTATAGATGGCGATGAAGCTGAGCCTCTTTTTGCTGAAGCTAGTGTTAAACGTAATGGAGCTCAGCATAATTTCAAGCCAGAGAATAGCGAGAAGGCCGCTGCACTCATTACTTCTTTAGCAGCAAAGCGTCTTGGTGGACTTGCGTCTGAGCATGCCGACAGCGTGGTTGAGAAGATGACTGCTGCTCGAAAAGCTTATCATTCCAAGGAAAACTAGCACGATGTCGAATTAGAAAGAGTCTCTCCGAACAAGAGAGGCTCTTTCTTTATCCTCAATAGTTACTGCACGTAGTATAATAATGCTAATGAAGCATTTTACTAGGGTGGTAGCAAGCGGGATCTTGGCTCTTACGGTGCTGGCGGGTAGTGTGCAGCCAGTATTTGCAACTAGTGATATTAACAAGCTTGCCGAAACTGATATGCAGACCTTTAATAAGGCGCTCGAGGGCATTGCATTACCGAAAATTGAGCAGCCGAAATGGCTTATAAAACAGATCCAGCTTGAGCAACAAGCTGCGCAGAGTAGTGCTGCGCAAAAGAGGAGCACAACGATGACGGTTACCTATGATGTAACTACTCGCGGCATGATCAGGACGAGTTTGGCGGAATTTAAGGCGGAAGCGAATGAGACACTTAATAGTGCACGTGGCTGGGCGCGGATGAATGTAAAGTTTATAGAGGTGAAATCGGGCGGGCAGTTTACTCTGGTACTTGCTGAAGCGAATCAGCTGCCGACGTTTTCTAGCGGCTGTAGTGCTGACTATAGTTGTCGAGCCGGTCGTTACGTGGTGATTAATCAAGATCGCTGGCTCGGCGCAACGCCTTCATGGAACAATGCTGGGGGCAGCCTACGCGAATATCGGCACATGGTGATCAATCATGAAGTTGGCCACTGGCTTGGGCATGATCATCAATCCTGCGGTGGATCTGGGCAGCTTGCTCCGGTGATGCAGCAGCAGTCGATTAATCTTCAGGGATGTAAGTTTAATGCATGGCCGCTTGCCGGTGAATTGTGGTCGACGCAGCTGGGGATACGATAGATGAAAAAGAGAAGTAGAACGGTGTCTCGTAAGTGGTTGGTTATTGGTAGCAGTGTAGCTGCCATATTGGTGATTCTTGGCATCTATATAGCATTTAGTGTGCAGCAATGGCGCTCGGTAAACGAGAGTACTGAGACGTCTAGGCAGGAGTTTACGCAAGATGTAGGGCGTGTTTTTGCTGACACTACCGATAGCAGAGAGCGCTATATCGTGATAGAGCGGCTGGCGAATACAACACCTGGCCGTAGCTGTGGCGTAGGCTGGTGGGGTGATTGGGAGGCTTCACTTTTTACGGCAGCACGGGAAGCGAAAGAAGCATGCCAAAAAGCCGCAGACAAACGAAAAAAGGTACAGCAGTACGCGAAAAGAGTAGTAGAATTTCTTGATGATCAAACGGCAGTTCAGATGGCACTTATGAAATTATCTCTTGGAAAATCCTCAGTTACAGAGGGGGACTTTGTAGAACGCGCAGCTGCTGTGGCTGAGGCAAGCAAGGAGCTCAAGACTATGTCGGTTAGCGAGGTAGGGCGACCTCTGCTTGAGAGCGCTCAGAAAGCAGTGGCTGGAATTGGTACAGCGTGGGATGATCTGCAAAAAGCGAACAAAGCCGAGGATAGAAAGCGGTATGAAACGGCAGTTGGTGTTCTCGACCAGGCGTATCTTCAGCTTGGCGGAGTGGCAAAGCGGGCGACGGTATCGTATACCTCACTGCTCAGTGACCTAAAAGCCCATATATAAAACTCATAGAACTTCAGTAATGAAAAAACGACCCGTCTCGCAGATCGGGTCGTTATTTGTTCGAAACTAATTTGGTTCCAAACAGGTGCCAGTTCAAATGAACTGTATCTATGATATACCACGGTATGCATAAGTGCAATACTTTTTATATAATAAAAACGTATATGGTAAATGTTGACAAAACTCAAGCAGTATGATAGTATAAAAACATAGCACACCACATGTGCGAGGTAAATGAGAGGGTTTTCCGGCGAAAAATCGCGTGGAAAACTTTTTAATATCGGAGGAAAACGATAATGGCAGGAACAAAAGCAGGTGGCCTTAAGGCTGCAGCAAAGAACAAAGCAAAAGATCCAAACTTCTACGCGAAGATTGGTGCAAAGGGTGGCCGTCTTGGTCGCACTGGCGGTTTCGCTGCTAACCCAGAGCTTGCTCGTATCGCAGGTGCAAAGGGTGGCCGTATCTCACGTCGCCGCAAGACGACAAAGCAAGACGTTACGCTTGCTGCGTAAGTAAAGAGTCTTCTTTTGAAAAATACCTCGGATTTACGGGGTATTTTTTTGTACGTAGCGGCGTAATGCACACCCGATGGCGGTGTTGACGTTCCACTTTGCCTGACAGATGAGACAAGTGTATTCGTGGCTACCTGATTGTATGCCGTTCTGTTTGCAGTGCGGACAGAGGCTTCTTGAGTGGAGCCAGTCGCGGTAGGTATCAAGATCATCTTCAACGATATCAGAGTCGATATGAAGCGAAAATTGGCTAGCAAGAACGGTCTTTGCATGATGCCACGCATCCCGCTCGATCTGCAAGAGTTCAATATCAGTCTCGTAAACACTGTGTCGCAATTTGGCATGGCCGAGCTCGTGGAGTATGCGTGCGTTAAAGAGAGGGTCATCTGGGTCGTAGGTTATTGTCTGTTCGGCCGGATTCCAGACGAAATCATTACCAGCTTCGAGCTGGATCATGGGGTAGAGCTGTTTAATGGTATTAATGATTGAGATTGTCGATTGCATTGTAGTAGCATCCGTAAATAACAGCCTCTTCAGGGTGTTTTGCCTGGATAATTTTTGGCTGACTTATTGTGGCTGGTAATCGTTCTTTCATCACACCAGCAAGCAGGTCGCCATACTTCTCGAAATGAGTTCCCATACTGCCACCAATGATGATTACCTCTGGGCGAAGTAGTGGGATGAGTGCCAAGAAGCCACGACTAAACCGGTCGGTGATCTGGCGCCATGTGCGCTTAGAGGTAATTTCGCTGCCGTATTTTTTGTAGACTGTATAAATGGCTTTTCCAGAGGCAAAATGTTCCCATTCTTGAAGTGCTCCATCGAATTCTAGGACCATATGGCCGCCCTCGGCTACGGCCAACGTCTTATCGATATTGCCGTTATTAATAAAACCGGTGCCAATACCAGTGCTGATGGTGACGTAGAGCGCGCGTGTGGGAAGTGGTGTCATGGAGCGGACTTCACCAAGACCGCCAAGTTTCGCATCGTTGCCCGCAATCACCTGTGTATTAGGAAAAAGTGGTGAAAGTTCGGCGACAATATCAAAGTTCTTCCATGGAAGGTTGGAGAATTGGGCCACAAGGCTACTTTCTCCGATATCGGGTAGGGCTACCGAAATACACTCAGGTGGTTTTTTGTCGGTCATTTTGCTGATAAAGTGAACCAGCTGTTCGAGATATTCGTATTGATCAGTTGGGGTAGGGAATTTGATATGTTTCTCAAGTGCGCCGCGCTTTGAAAAGCGTGCAACAAGCGTTTTTGTACCCCCGGTGTCAATCGCGATGATCATTATCTATGAGTGTAGCATATTTGCAGAGCGGTTCGCAGCTTGCTGTTTAAGAGATAAATTGGTATAGTATAGCAATAGAATAATTTGAGGTGTGAAAATGAATGCGAGAGTAAAGCAGCAGGGTGGATGGGCTGGAAGCTTTGTCATAGTCGGTATCGTATTGGTACTACTGCTACTGGGTGGAGTGTACTTTTTGAAGTCAAAAGAGGTAAACGAGCAGCTTGCTACAGACACAGACTCCTCTGTGCAAACCGAAGAAAAATCTGATCAAAAGAATACGGGCGAGGACTCGGATAAGCAGTCGACAAAAAACGACGGCACAAAGTCAGAGACTAAAGGTGCAGAAAACACAGACAAGCAAGCGGCTGATTCAAGTTCGGCTAGGGGGCCTCGCAGTACAGCGGAGTCGGGTGACGCAGCTCAGCTTCCGCAGACCGGTCCAGCAGATACCGCAGCAACGTTGGCAGTATTTGCGGTGCTCACCTATAGCGTCATCGCCTATATCCGTTCGCGCGGACGTCTTACTCTTTGACTTCTCTTGACCAGAGGTGTATAATTAATCGCTAGTGACATGAGTAGAGCGAGGAGTCCTTTCAACGTTCTCACTCTGTTTCAATAGTAATTAAGAAAAGGAGCAAATTAGCTATGGCAGCATCTGCCTCAATTACAATGGATGACCTACTTTCTGGTCAGGGCAATTCACAACAACTCGTTAGTGGTGAGCCGGTTACCGGCACCGTACTTTCTGTTAAGAAGCACGAAGTACTGGTTGATCTTGGTCCACTTGGTGTTGGTCTTGTGCCACGTCGTGAAGTTGGCTTTTCACGTAGCCTTAATGAAGGTGACGAAGTAACAGCAAGTGTTATCGATACAGAACTCGATAGCGGTATGTCGCTACTGAGTCTTCGTAAAGCTGCAAAAGAACGCGGCTGGGAAGAAGTACTTGCGAAGCTCGAAGCCGGTGAGATTATTGAAATCACTCCATACGACGCCAACCGTGGTGGTCTACTTGTTGAGTACGAAGGTGTTCGTGGATTCCTCCCAGTATCTCAGCTATCTGCCGAACACTACCCACGTGTTGGTTCAAGCGACAAAGACGAAATTTTGCAGCGCCTTAATGCACTGACAAACAACCCAATGAAGGTACGCATTCTTGATGCAGACCGCAAAGCAAACAAGCTTATCTTCTCTGAAAAAGAAGCAGTTAAAGATGGCCTTGCTGCTCGCTTCCAGAGCCTCAAAGTTGGCGATACCGTAAAGGGTGTAGTAACTGGCGTTGTCGACTTCGGTGTCTTTGTGAATGTTGATGGTATCGAAGGCCTTATTCACATCTCAGAAATTAGCTGGGAGCGTGTTTCAAGCCCAAGCGACTATGTAAAGGTTGGTCAAACAATCGAAGCAAAGATCATTTCTATCGACAAAGATCGTCTTTCACTCAGCATGAAGCAGCTTACGCAGGATCCATGGCTTGATGAAGTTGAGAAGTTCAAATCAGGTGACAAAGTAGAAGGTACAGTAACTCGTATCACTCCATTTGGTGCCTTTGTACAGATCAGCCCTGCGGTTGAAGCACTCGTGCACATTTCAGAGCTTGGTGGTGGCAATGACGTTGATCCAGAAAAAGTGTTCACTCTCAATGAGCGTAAAGAATTTACCGTTCTCGAAGTTGATAAAGACAACCGCAAGATCTCTCTCAGTCTGACTGACAAGAAGAAATAACCTATATGTAACTAATTAAAGCCGATATCAAAGCCGGCGGAAGGAGCAGCTATCATGGCAGAAGCCCCAGAGAAAATTGTCACTATTGCCGGCTCTATTACGGTAGGGGAACTAGCTGAAACGCTGAACCTGCCCGTAACAACCCTTATCGGTGAGTTGTTTAAAAACGGTATTGCGGCAACGATCAATCAGCGGATTGATTTTGAGACTGCATCGATTATCGTTGAGGAGCTTGGCCTTGATGTTGAGCTTCAGAAGAAAGATGAGTCTGCGACACCTGAGAAAAAGGTTCGCGTTGTTTCTGATGCAGCTACCGAGCGTCCACCGATTGTAGCGGTGATGGGGCATGTTGACCACGGTAAAACAAGTCTGCTTGATGCTATCTTGGGCCAGAAGGTTGTTGAAGGGGAAGCGGGTGGTATTACGCAGCACATCTCAGCCTACCAGGCAAAGCATGGCAATCGCGTGATGACACTACTGGATACGCCAGGTCATGAGGCCTTTGCGGCACTTCGTCAGCATGGCGCAACACTTACTGATGTCGTAGTGATCGTGGTGGCTGCCGATGACGGCGTGAAGCCACAGACGATTGAGGCGATTCGCTTTGCTAATGAAGCAAACGCAAAAATTGTCGTTGCTATCAATAAGATTGACAAAGAAACCGCCAATCCGCAGCTCGTAAAGACGCAGCTTGCAACGGAGCACAAGCTAAATCCAGAGGAATGGGGTGGCGACACGATTATGATTGAAGTGAGCGCCAAGACAGGTCAGGGAATTGATAAACTTCTCGAAAGTGTGCTTTTGGTAGCTGATCTTGAAGAACTTAAAGCTGACCACGACGTACCGGCTGAAGGGCTTGTCATTGAAGCGCACATGGAAACTGGTCGTGGAGCAGGGGTTGGCGGGCAGGTTGCGCAAGGAACCCTGAAACCCGGGCATCACCTTCTCGCTGGTACCTCATATCGCCACGTTAGTCAACTGCCCGATTTTGCGAGCAAGGCCACGACCGA
>JASLCR010000066.1 GCA_030145955.1 Candidatus Saccharimonadales bacterium | reverse complement strand
AAGCTGCGTAAACTGTTTGAAAAGTTCGGCGCTAGTGTTGCAACGACCGACAATCTTGATACGACAGAGTTTAAATCAATTGAAAGCATCTTGCTGCTGGCAGGCCAGGGTGTAGCAAAAGCCGCACAGCCAGTGGTCGACAATGCATATGTGCCTCTCGAACGCTCCGAAGACTTTATGAGTGGACTGTTTGAACTGGAGAAAAAGCTCAAACTAGAGCTTCCATTATACGGGCGTCCACTTGAGGGTCTCTGGACGGTCCGTCCACTGCTATCGCTCGATACAATTAGTGGTAAGCAGACTTTGCTGAAGTTTATTGAAGAGTATCGACGTCTTGTCGAGCGCTGCGATGGTCATCTTGCAGGTGCACAGGCCGAAGGAAGAGTACAAACGGTTACAATGACCGCCAGTAAAGATGAAGAGAATAAAACCGAGGCATTGTTTGCGAAGTTAAAGAAAATTTTTGATCCGTATGATCTTCTCAACGCGGGGGCTAAGCAGCCTGCTGAAGCGCGCGAAATAGCCAAAGCGCTGCGCAACGACTCATCTCCTCGTATTCCACAGTAATCTGACGTATAATAGTTCAGTGTTAATTATGCGGATGTGGCGGAATTGGTAGACGCGCTAGCTTCAGGTGCTAGTGTTAGCAATAACGTGGAGGTTCAAGTCCTCTCATCCGCACCAAGAAAAATGATGTCTGAAATGGCATCTTTTTTCTTGGCTTTATTTCGGCAATTCTATAAGTAGGGTAAACTTACGATATATGGAAGACTCGCGAAATGTCACTGATGACTTTAAAGGTATGGCGCATGACGATATTGTAAAGGCGCTTGATGATCGTGGTGTGGAGCTCGAAATCGCCATTGAGAATCTAGAGCGTGACTTTAATATGGGAACGATAGTGCGGAACGCCAATGCGTTCGGTGTGCGACATGTACACGTGATTGGACGACGGCAGTGGAATAAGCGAGGGGCAATGGCAACGGACAAATATTTGCATGTTCATTACCATCAAACGGTTGATGATTTTATCGTCGAGATAAATAACCGAAACAAAGTTGTAATTGCGGTCGACAATATTGAGGGGGCTGAGGAATTAAGCGGAGTTGATATGCCGAAAAATGCTGTTCTGGTTTTTGGCGCTGAAGGCCCAGGGATTTCGAGTGAATTGACTAAGAGGGCTGAAAAAATTGTCGCTATTGAGCAACTTGGGAGTACGCGTTCGATTAACGTAGGTGTCGCAGCTGGAATTGTAATGTATCAGTGGCTACAACAGAATACTTTACAGTTGTAACCATATATATAATAATAGGAACATGAGTATGCACGACTACCAGTTTGGTGTTGCAGGCCCGTTCAGGCCACATCAAGAGCTGGTGATGCAGATGCACTTTGATCCGGGAGATGAACTAAGGGAGCGTCTCTCCGAGTTGTATCTACCGAGTGCACGTGATATAGGCCGTCGAGGTCTTTTTTTGTCCTCGCAGTATCGTATGGTAACCGAGCGTTTGCCGGGAAATCGTTTGGCTGGTAATGATGGACAAAAGGTAGCCCATATCGGTAATGCTTTAAAGCATAGTAGTGGTCAAAACCGCCTTGCGCAATATATGCGACTTGCCTCTGC
This sequence comes from Candidatus Saccharimonadales bacterium, assembly GCA_030145955.1. Taxonomy (GTDB): domain Bacteria; phylum Patescibacteriota; class Saccharimonadia; order Saccharimonadales; family Saccharimonadaceae; genus JASLCR01. The sequence goes on along the minus strand of JASLCR010000066.1, from coordinate 2,046 downwards.
TATGAGAAATGGACGAGAGTATGTGGCGCTGCAGTTTGCTGTTCATCTCCACCCGCGAACGATTGACACACTGAGATCGGATGAACTGCTGCAAGGAGAACCAATCTTACCGCCAAATGAGAACGCAGTTAAAGCGATTGTTGTCTACGAAGCGAATAGTATCTTGGACGGCGACCATCGGCAGGCTACATTGCGTAAGATTGGCCAATTTGTCAGTGGACTCGATATTTTGCCGCATGATGGCGGCAATCCTCAACGACGCTCACTTAACCAGGGAGCATTTGTCACAAATGCACGCTTTACTGCATCGACTCCGCACGATCGACGGAGTGGCAGATAGGGTGAACCGGAAATGTATAGTAAACTGGTAACTATGAGATACGAAACTGTCCATCTGCATCTGTCGCCGGATCGAGTCGGGTAGTTTTCTTTTTGCTAAAACTAACTGCCGGACATCGCTCCGGCAGCTTTAGTTAAATATTATGGTTATGCTTGCAAAACAAGGAGAAAAATGTGAAAATGACAGAAATGAGTGTACTATCCAATCAACCCTATAAAGGTACGCGTGACTGGTATCCAGAAGAGAAACGTGTACAAAACTATATCTTTGATATCTGGAAAAAGACAGCAGAAAAATATGGCTATCAAGAATACGGTGCGCCCCTACTCGAGCCACTAGAGGTATACGCCGCAAAGAGTGGCCAGGAGCTTGCAAACGAACAAACCTACGCATTTACTGACCGTGGCGATCGTACTGTAGCGATTCGTCCTGAAATGACACCAACCATTTCGCGCATGGTGGCAGCTCGCAGGCAAGAGCTTGCATATCCGGCTCGGCTTTTCAGTATTGCCAACTTTATGCGCTATGAGCGTCCGCAAAAAGGTCGTGAGCGTGAGTTTTGGCAGCTTAATGTTGATATCTTTGGTGCCGATACGGTGTATGCTGATGCTGAGATCATTACATTCGGTGCTGATCTATTGAAAGCATTTGGTGCAAAAGAAGACATGTTTACAATACGTGTTAATGACCGTCGCGTTATCAATGGTATGATGCGTGAATACCTTGGTCTCGATGAGGTTCAGGCACAACTAATGATGAAATTATTCGATCGGAAAAACAAAATCGCTGCTGAAGAGTTTCGTGACCAAGCGATCGAGATTTTTGGCGAAGAACAGGCACCGGCAGGCTTAAAGAAAATTGCGACCTTGCTTGGTGCACGCACGATTGACAGTCTTCCTACCGAACTACAAGAACTTGATGCGATGAAAGAAGTTAGTAGATTATTTGAATTGATTGAAGATAGCGGTGTGAAAAATGCGATTTTTGACGTAACGCTCATGCGCGGACTCGACTATTACACCGGAACAGTGTTTGAATTCTTCGATACTGATCCTGAAAACAATCGCTCGCTATTTGGTGGTGGCCGCTATGATGGACTTGTTGGACTGTTTGGTGCAGAGCCAATCAGTGCGGTTGGTATGGCACCTGGACTGACAACAACAGAGATTTTCTTACGTACGCACAATCTGCTTCCGGAACTTTCCTCTACAACTGAACTGTATATGGTGGTGCTTGGAGAGGATTCGCTTGATGGGGCAATTTCGTTGGCCAGGAAGTGGCGCTCAGAAGGTCTTTCGGTAGAAGTTGATATTACGGGTCGCAAGATCGATAAGCAGATTAAAACTGCTGTGAAGAAGCAAGTACCGTTTATGCTCTTTATCGGTGAAAGCGAACTAAAGAATGATACATATACGTTAAAGAATGTTACTTCATCTGAAGAGCAGCAGCTAAGCTTTGAGCGTGTTGTGAGTGTTGTGAAAGATCGGCGGCGGCAATCGCGAGATGATCTCGACGAATTTTTTGACTAACAACCGTTCGTAGACTTTGACCTGAATCCCTACCTCTGATATAGTTGGTCATTGTATGAAGACATCTGTAAAAAACCTATCCAAAACCCGCGTACTATTGACAATCTCTGTTGGCAAAGAAGAGCTTGAGGCTGCTGAACAAGTAGCGCTTGTAAAGCTTGCACGCGATATCAAAGT
>JASLCR010000007.1 GCA_030145955.1 Candidatus Saccharimonadales bacterium | reverse complement strand
GTGCCACGTATTATTGAGCTCGTCGGTCTGCAGGGCAAAGAGAAAAGCTTCCCGCATCAGCTCAGTGGTGGTGAACGGCAGCGCGTGGCGATTGCCCGTGCCATGGTGCGTCAGCCAAAGATCTTGATTGCCGATGAGCCAACCGGAAACCTTGATCCAAAGCATAGCTGGGAAATTGTGAAGTTGCTCGAAAAAATCAACCGCTACGGCACAACAGTGATTCTGACAACGCATAATGTTGAAATTGTGAATAAATTGAAGCGACGAGTTGTCACTATAGAGGGTGGTAAGATTACGAGTGACCAAGCGCAGGGAAGTTATCGTCAATTTGGAGGTGAAAGTAATGGCAAAGCATAAAAAGCACGACGGCAAGAGCTTTGCGCTTCAGCGGCGACGGCGCCGCCAGTGGATTACATTTATGCGTATGGTGCGCTATGGTGTCAATAACTTTAGCCGAAACGCCTGGCTAACTGTTGCGGCAACCGCTGTTATGACGATTACTTTGCTGATTGTCTTTATGACCTTGGCGGCACGTAATACGCTTCAAACAACTGTCGATGAAATTAGAAGCAATGTTGATATGTCTGTCTACCTAGCTCATGACTCTACCGAGGAGCAAGCGCAACAGGTGACGAATGACCTCAAGAAGCTTCCGAGCGTCAAGAAGGTGTCATATATTAATCCTGAAGAGGCAAGGGCCGATTTTGCCAAGGATAGCAAGAACTCAGACCCTGATCTGCTACGTATTCTTAACGAGGCGACTAATAAATTTCCTTGGATAATACGGGTTAATGTTGCAGATATCAACAATACCAGCGAGCTTGATATGTTCGTGAAGACGAATGAAAACTACAAAACCCACCGTGATACTGGTAGAGAGCCATCATTTGCTGGTGATCGACGTGATGCGATTAAGACAATCGGAAGCTGGGTGTCATTTGCCGACAAAGCAGGGCTGGCAGCAAGTGTCGTGTTTGTGGTGATATCAAGTCTCATTGTCTTCAACACTATTCGCATGGCAATCTTTAACCGCAAAGAAGAGATTCAGATGATGAAGCTGATTGGTGCAGACAGAAGCTTTATTCGAGGTCCATTTGTTGTAGAAGCTGTTGTGTATGGATTTATTGCGGCTGTACTGGCAACGGGTATCGGACTTTTCATGCTCTATGCGGCACGCGAAAAGCTACTGAGCTATAAGGTAGCAATTGGGCCAACCATTGATTTTCTTGTAACCTATATCGGGTTTGTACTACTTGGCATGATTCTGGCCGGCGCGATTATTGGCATCATATCTTCACTGCTTGCAACACGTAAATATTTAAAGGTTTGACAAAGCTATTCTGCTTATGGTAGTATGGGAGTAATGAAACAACGGTCCACCACACCAGTTTCGAGCAAATCGTTCACCATGAAGGCATGCGTGATCGCTGCTACGATTATGGCGTTGTCCGTTTCTCCTTTTACGTTTGATCGTCCTGCCTATGCAGATGACTACGATGTTAAAATTCGTGCGCTTGAGCAACAAATCTCTCAGTATAATAATGAGGCTGCAAAACTAGGAAAAGAACGTCAGACATATCAGACTCAGCTTGCAAAGCTGACAAATGAGCGCAATCAAATTCAAGCTCGGCTTGATGTAAGCACGCAAAAAGCCAACCAGCTGGCGCAGCAAATTGCTGAAAACGAGCAAAAAATCAAAGATAACAAATCTGTGCTAGGTGACACCATTGCTGATATGTACATTGACAACGGTGTTTCGCCGCTTGAAATGCTTGCAAGTAGTAAGAATATTGCCGAATATGTTGATAAGCAAGCAAACCGCGAGCAAGTACAAAGCACACTAAAGCAGACAATTGATCGCATTGATCGCCTTAAGAAAGATCTTGAAAAGCAGAAGAAGCAAGTTGAGCAGGTGATTGCTGACCAGAAGAATCAGCGCCAACAGCTTGTTCAGAAGGAGCAGGAGAAACAGGAGTTGATCGCAAAGACACGAGGTAAAGAAAGTGTCTTCCAGCAGCTATCTGCGCAGTCATCACAGCAAAAGAGTAAGCTGGAGCAGCAGCAGCAGGCTGAGATCGCAGCACGCCTACGTGCCAACGGTGGCGGCGGTGGCGCTGTTGCGGGCAGCCCAACTCGTGGCGGTTACCCCAACAATCTTGCTAACTCAGAAATGGACACCATTGTTGACCCTTGGGGTATGTACAACCGTGAATGCGTCAGCTATACAGCATGGAAAGTGTACCAAAAGAACGGACATATGCCATATTGGGGCGGTGTTGGTAATGCCAATCAATGGCCTGGTAATGCCAGGGCAGCAGGGATTCCTACGGGCTCAACGCCTCGAGCAAAATCAGTCGGCGTGATCAGCGCTGGTGCCTACGGACATGTTGTATGGGTTGAAAGCGTTAATGGTGATGGAACCATTAATATTAGCCAGTATAACGAATATCTTCCAGGCCGAGGCTGGGGACACTATTCTGAGCGCTATAACGTTAATCCAGCGACCTACGATACATACATCTACTTCTAGAATTATTTTCTCTAGCATAAGCGGCAATAAATCCGCTATACTAGGGGAAGATGAAAGACTTTGAACACGATAGGGCTTCTGCCAAGCCCGGCATGATATTGATTAATGGCAAGATTCTTTTCTTTTCGGTGTGTCTGATTGCGCTCCTTTCGTTTGTGGCAGGAACACGGATCAATGAAGTGAACGACACTATTTCAAGAGTGATTGGAACTCCCAGGTCAAATAAGACTATTGACCTTACCTCCGTGCAACATACATACCAGTATCTACTCGAAAATTATGATGGCAAGCTTGATACAAAGACGCTTATCGATGGTGCCAATAAGGGTCTTACTGCGGCGGCAGGCGATAAGTACACTGTATATTTGAACGCAAAGGATGCAAAAGCCCTCCAAGATGATCTTGACGGTGAGATCGGCGGTGGTATTGGTGCGGAGATTGGTATTCGTAATGACCGTCCAACAGTAGTGCGTGCGTTACCAGATCATCCAGCCGAGAAAGCCGGCCTACGTAAAGGTGATATTGTACTTCGGGTGAACGACGAAGATGTGAGCAAGCAGGATGTTGACGTTGTTGTGGCAAAGATTCGCGGCAAAGAGGGCACAACAGTTAAAGTTGAAGTCGGCCGTGAAGGTAAAACGATGACCTTTACTATTACACGAGCAGTGGTAAATAACCCAAGTGTACGCAGTGAAGTTAAGAATGGCGTTGGAATTCTTACGATCAGCCGTTTTGATGGCGAAACAGGTGCGCTTGCTCGCAAAGCAGCCGATTCATTCAAGCAGCAGAACGTAACAGGTGTCATTCTTGACCTTCGAGGAGATGGCGGTGGGTATGTAAACGGTGCAATCGACGTGGCTAGCCTCTGGCTTGATAAGGGGCAAGTAATTGTATCTCAGCGAAAGAACGGTAAGGTAGTTGATCAATCAAAGGCAAGTGGTGACCCGCTGCTTGGCAAGCTGAAGACGATTGTGTTGGTGGATGAGGGTACAGCAAGTGCGAGCGAGATTGTTGCAGGAGCGCTACGTGATTACGGCAAAGCAACACTCCTTGGGAAGAAAACATTTGGTAAAGGTTCCGTGCAGCAACTTATTGATCTTGAGGATGGTGCGCAACTTAAGGTGACCATAGCGAAATGGTACACACCCAAGGGCCATAATATCAATGGCAATGGTTTGCAACCCGACCAGGCGGTTGAGATTAGTACAGACGATATCAATCGCGATCGCGATCCTCAGCTCGATGCGGCACTAAAGGCAGTAAAGTAGTTGTGCTTTTACGCCAGGGTGGGGTAGAATATAGATATGAACGCTAAAAAACGTATACTCCTTGTAGAAGATGATACCTCACTTGCCGATGTCTATCAGGCACGATTGGAGCTTGAGGGCTTTGAAGTTCGTCAGGTGAATAATGGTGAAGATGCGCTTTCAACCGCAGTTTCTTTCAAGCCCGAGCTTATTTTGCTTGATGCGATGATGCCAAAGATTAGTGGTTTCGATGTGCTTGATATCTTGCGCAACACCCCTGAAACAACAAACATCAAGGTAGTGATGCTTACGGCTCTCAGTCAGCCAAAAGACAAAGAGCGTGCCGAAAATCTTGGTGTCGATGATTATCTTGTGAAGTCGCAAGTAGTTATTGGCGATGTGGTTGACCGCGTGAAGCACCATCTTGGTGTCGTTGATGCAACGCAGAGTACTAGCTCTGAGGGTCAGGTGTAATGTTTGGTTGGCGTAAAGGGCATAAGTCAAGCTCTCTAGAGGAACGACCACAACCTCATCCAACAGTCCTAGGCGCACCAGACCAGGGGCCGGATGGAAAAGTATTTGGGAGTCGAGATTATTCGCCACCGACTTTGTCGACGACTGAACCAAGCCCTGAAATGATAGAGAACGGTGCACGACTTGGTGAGTCAAATCGTGATATTGGTCAGCAAGTGTTGCGTAGCACTAAGATCGACGAGCAGCAATAATCTCTACCTGCATGAAGCATAAGAGACACTTGACTTTAAGTGTCTCTTATGCTTAAATAGAGCATAGAAACTTAATAAAACAAATATGACAGAGTATGCACCAAACTCAGCAGATACCCAGAACAATCTTCATGAATTAAATGAGGTGTTGGATGCCTCATTTGCGAGCTTAAGTGAACAAATCCCAGAGCTAAGGGATAATCCAGAAATATTGAGCTCCGTAAGAGAGTTGGTAGAAGAGTTCGAGATCAAACCATCATTCTTCTCGGAGCCTGCTAGGGGGCTACTATTATCGGGTATTGCTGCGCGATGGGCTAAGAGTGCTCCGGATGATGTTAAGGAGAAGACATATGTTGCTGACATTGTAACACTTCTTGCGCACGAGCACAGTGATTTGCTTGCTGAGTTTAGCGAGCAAGTGAAGCTGGATAATGAAGAGTTTGATGATGCTACTCGTGTAAGAGTCTACGATAGATATACCGATAGGGCGCTATCAGATGAGATCCAGGAAATGATGTCATCTGGATTGATTCCGCAAATTGAGGCCACAAAGGAACGGCTTGGTATAACTGCTGAAAATGAAGATGAGTACACTATCAGGGTACTTTCGATTGCCGATGAGAACGATACCAATAGCCTTTCAGCGCCTGCACCCGACTACAGCCTTGGGATACGGAGCTCTGAGCTAGCTGCACAAGTGCAACTTAAGGACGATGTTAAGGCGTGGAAAAAGGGTCTGATAGAGCGTAATATGGCATTTGCAAGAGAGCTCGGTGTAGAGGAGCAATTTGCTCCTGCATGGGTGACCGTACTTGATGGTCATAAAACACTCTGTATCTCAACGGCGCTCGCTGAGAAAATCCGCGATCCTCAAGTAATTGAGAATAGCCCTCTCGCTTCGCAGGGTGTAGATCGTGATGTTGCTGTGCTTGCGCATGAATATACTCATACGCAGGGAGGTGTTACTCTCGACGGTGGCGTGACATTTGGTATTAATGCCGAAGAGCTTCGTGCTGAGCATTTTTCCGGTGATCGTCATGGCTACCAGGATATTAAACGCTTCTTTGCGCAGTATCGTATTATCACTGGTCACTCAGTTAAGGATGGCTTTGATACACGCGTAAAGGGAGGGACTAGTACTGAAGTCCTTGGTGATATTGCAAATCGCGTTGGTCTTGCACGTATGGTCGATCTTGCACTCGCATCTCCAAAGAATTATATTGAGCATCAAAGCAATGTCTTTATAAAGGAAGCATACAATTATATGGGCGGTTTTGACGGAGTACTTGAAGGTATCTATCAGGATGAAGTGGCGGCGGGCCGTGCTGAAGATATTAAAGAGAGGTTAGAGGAATCTGCTCGGGTGATTGCCGAGGGTGAGCAACGCAATCCTGGTCTGATCGACATGTTTGAGAATATGACAGTTCGCTTTGGGCTATCTTTTATGACACGCAAACTGACTGCCCGTGCACGAGAAATATATCGGCAGGAAGCAGCTTAAGTAATGAAAAATACTCTCGGTTGAGAGTATTTTTCATATAAGTTGTATTTTTATCTATTCAACGACAACTTGCGTGCGAGGAACAGTCTTGCCAGTAAAGCGGCGAGACTTAACCTTCTTAAATGAGACGATACCAGCTTTTGCAGCATGGATCGTAAAGTTGCGGCTGATAAACGTACCAGGGCCAGCAACCTTCGTGCTACCAGTTTGACGAACAAGTACTTCGCCAGCGCTTACTTTCTGGCCGCCATAGCGTTTCACACCGAGACGTGTACCGGCGTTGTTGTGGATGTTCTTTGATGAACCACCAGCTTTAACGTGTGACATGGATTCTCCTTAAAATTTCTTCAACAATCTGTCCAATTGTATGTTAAATTACCGGGTAAGTCAAGGGGGTGAGGCCTATTTTCTTGTTAAGACGAGGAGCTCACGCGCAACCACCTGATCTTCGCGGTAGTAGAGTAGGGGCTTGCCACTTGAGTGCTGCGCGGCCCACTGTGAATAGCCAAGTGAGTCGAGCTTCTTTGTGAGCGGAAGGTGGGTGACCCGGCCGTCACTATCACGCCAAGCGGGTACCGCGACACAGAGAGAGGTGCCGGGTAATATTTGCTGATGAATATTGGTGAGAAATTCGGAAATGATATGATCACAGTTCTTGCGCACTTTATCGAGCTTGTCGGGGGCGGGGGGTGCCGAGAAGGGTTGCCCAAGGTAGGTTTCACAGGCGACGTAGTCGATTGGTGCTTCCCACTTGGCGTCCATTGCGTCACCTTGTGTGACAGTGACGTTGGTCTTAAGGCTGTATTTATCAATAATCCAGGCGAGATTTTCCTGGGAGTAATCGATCATTTTATCACTAAGGTCAGTGCCGTAGACGTCGTAGCCAAGCAGGGCGGCTTCCTGAAGCAATACGCCTGTTCCGCAGAAAGGGTCAAGCAGACGGCCTTTATGCGCATTGCCCGCCGCAAGATTGATCATAATTTGAGCAAGCTTTGGTGGTAGCATGCCAACAAAAGCATCCCGCTTTGGCCGTCCTTGGTCACGCTTCGCAAGTGCAGTAATATTTTGCGTACCAATACTTTCTGCTACGATAACTCCGCCTTGCTTACTGCAACTGATAAGCAGCTCTACTTTAGCTGGTGATAGGCCAAGCTTATTATGGTGGCTCGTGGCTGTACCAAGGGTGCTTTCGCTGTTTGGAATGAGGCGCATACTGACACCATGGGACTTTAGGGCCTTTTTCAGACTAAGGCCGAGCTTTTGGACATCTCGGGGGTTAATGCGCCAATCATAAACACTTACACCCAGCGTAATCTTTGCATCAATATACTTGAACTGTTTAGTATAATGTTGAATAATTTTTTTATTCACATCTTGCCAGGTTGCTTTGCGGAGCTCCAAGACTACTTTGCCAAGTTTTAGAGAACCGCCTAGCTGCTGGATATTTGGTGCAGTATTTGAGCTAAATGTGGCGGTTGTCGGGGAGAAGTGTTCAAGAGAAGTACTATCATAGACCCGCTCAAGCTCTGCGAGGCTGAGTTCGGGTTGTCGTCCTAAGACTGAAAGGTAGCGTGACATAGTGTCTCTATTATAGCAGTAGTGTTAGTATTATGATCGCATCAAGATAGGGCACGTAGTATAATAAAAAATATGTCTTTGAAAACGTGGCTGAGTATTATCACTGTTGGACTGCTTGTAATTATCTTATTTGCTGCACGTCATGAGATTGCTCATGCCTGGCAGTTGCTTGGGTCAGTGGATCTTTGGATATTGAGCCTAATTATCCCAATGCAGGTAGTGGTGTATTTTATTGCTGGTGAGATGATGTTTGCGTATCTTCGCGACAAAAAGGTAATTAAACACATTAACGTTGCAACGCAGGCGAGAATGGCGCTCGAGATGAATTTTGTGAATCATGTTCTGCCAAGCGCAGGAGTGAGTGGTGTTTCCTATATGACATGGCGGTTACATAAATATGGTATTTCACCAGGGCGAGCCACAATGGCGCAGCTTGTTCGTTTTGTAGCGAGCTTTGCGGCATTTATTGTTCTTCTGACGATAGCGCTAGTTGCGATTACTGTTGACGGCGACATAAATCGTTGGATGATTTTGCTGAGTTCGGTGATCGTCTTTGGTATGTGTGGCGGTACGGCGTTTGCGGTATATTTAATTGGCAGCCCTTCGCGCGGGCATGCGGCGGTTACGCGGCTTGTTAGTGTCGTGAATCGTGTACTTCGCATGGTAAGAGGAAAAAGTGCGAGTGATTTTGATGTCTCACGAGCATTGAAATTTTTTGATGATATTCATGCAGATTATCTCGAGTTAAAAAAAGATAAGCGGATTTTACTTAAGCCGTTTCTATGGGGATTGCTTTTTACTATTGGCGACGTACTTCTCTATGCAATTACGTTTTGGGCGCTTGGCTCGCCAGTAAACCCGGCACCTATTCTGATTGCGTATGGACTAGCAACATTTGCTGCGTCATTTGTCGTTACTCCAGGTGGAACAGGGGCATTTGAGGCAATTATGGTATCATTTTTAGCTGTTGCTGGTATCACTGCGGGTACGGCAATTGCCGGCATTGTACTTACACGGGTAATCTTGCTCCTTGGGACGATTGGTCTTGGCTACTTCTTTTATCAACATGCACTGATAAAGTATGGAAAATCAAAGTCTCAAGCTTAGTGTCGGTGAGTTTATTGCGCTTACAAACCAAGTACTTGATACAGCGTATCCTTTTGTAGAGGTTGAAGGTGAGGTTGCGAGTTTTAAGGTGAATCAAGATAAATTTATCTTCTTTGATCTTAAGGATGATGAGGGATCGATTGGCTGTTTCATGATGAAGTTCCAACTTCGTGTGGTGATAGAGGATGGGATGCGGGTGATTGTGCGAGCTCATCCGAAACTCACGAAATGGGGTAAATTTAGTCTAACAGTTGACCAGATTCGTCCGGTGGGTGAGGGAGCACTAAGGCGGAACTTTGAGCTGCTTCATAAGAAATTGAGCGCTGAAGGTCTATTTACTGATGAACGAAAGCGAGCTCTTCCTCCGATACCGCAACGCATTGCGGTGATTTCGAGTATGCAGGCTGCTGGATATGCTGATTTCATGAAGATTGTTGATGCGCGTTGGGGCGGGCTAGAGATTGATGTTGCTCATGTGCAGGTGCAAGGCGAGAGCGCTCCAGATCAGATAATTCGTGCACTCGAGTATATATCGCAGCAGCCGCAGTTGCCCGAAGTAATTGTCATTATACGTGGCGGAGGTAGCGCAGATGACTTGGCTGCATTTAACGATGAATTATTAGTGCGGCAGGTGGCTGCAAGCCGTGTGCCCGTACTAACAGGTATTGGGCATGAGGTTGATGAGACCCTGGTTGATCTTGTGGCTGATGTGAGGGCAAGTACTCCAAGTAATGCTGCAGAGCTTCTCGTACCGAATAAGCAGGATATTCTGCGGTATGTTGAGACGCAGCTAAGACATGTTATGGCGCGTACCGACAGTGCGGCTGAAGCTATTGATTATGAGCGGAGGCAAAAGTTACAGCTGATGCTTGAGAAGATTGATGACTCGATTGATGACTCTATAAGTCGGATTGGGCAATTTCGGGCGGTACTGGCAGCATTTGACCCAACACGTGTGCTTGAGCGCGGCTATGCAATTGTGAGGGGCGATATCGGGATAGGAAAGACGCTTGAGATTGAGACGAGAAAACAATATATTGAGACGGAGGTACGTCATGTCAGAGAAAAGTAACAAAACAATTTCAGCAATGCTTGCCGAACTTGACCAGCAAGTGCAGTGGTTTGAGGGTGAAGATTTTGTGCTTGAAGAAGCAATTGAAAAATTCAGAGAAGCTGAAAAGTTAGCCAAGCAAATTGAAGAAGAGCTCGGTACTTTTAAGAATAAGATTAACCAGCTAAAACAGGATTTTAGCAAATCATAATATTAACGGTATGGTCATTGCATTCTGGATACTCTTTGGAATAATTCTCGCATTTGGATTCGTCGTCTTTTTTGGCGCCCCGTATGTGCCATCTCGTCGTAAGCATATACGTGCTGCCTTTGACGAACTTTACAAACTGGACTCCAAAGATGTCCTGCTTGATCTTGGCGCAGGCGATGGGGTAGTGCTTCGTGAGGCTGCCCGCTATGGCGCGCAGGCAGTAGGATATGAACTGAACCCGTTACTTGTATGGGTGACACGTTTGCTTTCGCGCAAATATCCTACCGTGCAGGCAAAGCTTGCAAATATATGGACGACGCCATTTCCCGATGATACGACTATTGTCTATCTTTTTAGTGATGCACGCGACATTAAACGATTGACGCGTCGTATTGAGGACGAGACAACGCGCTTGGAGCATACGCTGTACGTACTCAGCTACGGCTTTGAACTACCCGGGTATACGAGCATAGGGCAGCAAGGTGCGTATCACCTATACGAAATCAAAGCTTTACATGCAAAAAAACCACAAGTATAATCAGATCATGCAAATGAGGAATACTAAAAAACAACAAATTGGTAGTGTGAATGGCGGTATGATTGCGATTATCTTACTCGCACTTGCCTTGGTGGCATGTGTTGCACTTGCGATCTGGCTTTTTGTGCAGTATAGCGATCAGAAGAGTAACGTTGACGCGAAAATAGAAACAGCGAAGGCGAAAGCTGTCCGCGACACGCAGGAAGAGGAGCAGGAAAAGTTTCTTGAACGCGAAAAAGAACCGAATCGTCAGTTCGTTGGCCCTGATGATTATGGGCGGCTCACATTTAACTATCCAAAGACATGGAGTGTCTATGTCGATACAGATGGCTCTAAGGGCGGTAGTTATGAAGCCTACCTGCACCCAGTAACTGTTCCATCAGTAAATGGTGCAGACTCGCGTTACGCGCTTCGTGTAGTGATTGAAAGCAAAGACTATGACAAGATAATTGCTTCCTATGACAGCCTTGTGAAAAAGGGCGACCTCAAAAACAGTACTGTTTCAGCAAATGGTCATAGTGGAGTACGACTTGACGGTAGCTTCTCGAAGGATATTCGAGGCGCCGGAGTGTTCTTTAAGCTACGCGACAAAACAGTCTCGATATTTACGGATGCAGATACATTTAAGCCTGACTTCGATAAGATTGTTAAAACGATTGAATTCAACGCGTAGTTAGCCAATTTCTCGTACGATTTCTGCTACACTGTATATATATGACCAGTGGAGAGGGACATGCCAAAGTGAGCGGGGGGGTGTCTGTTCATGGGAACTTTACTTCTTCGTCTTTTCTTGCACACGAGCTTAAATCGCCGCTTGCGCTTATTCGTCAATTAACACTTGAGCTTGAGGATGCTGAATTAACAATTGAGGAGCGAGATGAGATTACGCGGCAGATTCGTCTAACGAGTGAACGAGCCCTCCGATTTGCGTCAAGCGTTGCAAGCACAGCAAGAAAGCAGCAGCAGCTTTTTGATACCGCCCCCCTTAGCTCTTCGGTGGTATGTCAGCAGGTAACGCAGGAAATCCAACCACTGTATAAGGCGCACGGTCGCTCGTTTGAGTTTCATAAAAAATCTCGAGACCATTTGGCAGTAGCTAACCCTGATCTACTGCATCGGATATTGATGAATTTTGCCGACAATGCGCTTGAATACAGTGATCCAACAAGTGTTGTTGAAGTATATGCAACCCTCCTGCAAAAACGTGACAGGGTACGAATTGGTGTACGTAATCGCAGAACACGCAGTAGTGTAAATCTGAACGTGCAGCCGAGTCAATTACCATATGACAGGCATGGTCTTGGGCTGATGATAGCGGAGGAATTTGCCCGACAATTTGGTGGCACAATTGGCGCGTCACGACACCGAGACGGGGCATCCTTTTATGTTGACTTGCTTGTATCAAAACAACTGACACTGGTATGAAACGAGTTGTAATTGTTGAAGATGATCGCTGGCTAGGGGCGCATTATGTCCGGGTGCTCGCAAAAGCGGGGCTAGAGCCGCATCTTGCTACTGATGGGTCAAGTGCAATTGATTTGATCGATACGGTAGCGCCTGATGTGATTATCCTTGATATCTTACTCAAGCACAGCACGGCACCTACGCTTTTGCATGAGCTGCAGTCGCACAGAGATCTATCTCGCATACCTGTTTTGTTGGTAAGCAATATTGCCGACCGTGTTGATCCTGAGATTGTGTCACGCTATGGGGTGCGAGCCGTGCTCGATAAAGCAACGGTGACGCCGATTGAGTTGGTTGAGGCGATTCAAGGGGTGGTTGCATGAGCCAGACGATCCGCACACCGGCCATCGTGCTCAGACGTACCAACTATGGCGAAGCTGACCGCATTATCCAGCTGCTTACGCCAGATCACGGAAAGCTTAGTGCAATTGCAAAAGGGGTACGCCGCGAAAAGAGTAAACTTGCTGGAGCAGTTGAGCCGTTTGCAAAACTTGATATGACGCTACATTTTGGAAAAAGTGATCTGGCAACAGTGACAGGGTCGAGAATTATACAGACGTACCGCAGTATTCTTGAGGATTATGATCGACTTCAGTTTGGATACGAGAGTATTAAGCAAATTACAAAAGCGGCAGATGCACTTGATGAGAGCGCATTCTTCACGCTTCTTGATGAGACGTTGGAGAATCTTAATGATTTGAATGTATTGCTTGCGGTGATCAAAGTGTGGTTTTGGTTGCAGCTGGCAATTCTACTTGGCCAGGGGTTAAACCTCTCGACTGACGATAATGGTATGAAGTTAGTGGAGGACGCCCGGTATGATTTCGATCCGAATGCGGGAGTATTAATGTTTAGTAATCAGGGAAGATTTACTGCAGCTCATATTAAAATCCTACGCCTACTAAGTGCACGATCACCGCAAGTGGCGATGCAGGTAAACGGCATCGATACATTAATTGATGACTGTTTGTGGATTGCTGAACGAGCGGCAGCGCACTAGAAATGCAAAAGCCCGTCTTTCCTTGTGAGAAAGTACGGGCTGATGCACATCACAGCGGGAAGTGACGTCGCGCAGTGCGCCACGCAATGCGCGTAAGACCATCAATGGGATTGCCATCAATGAAATCACCCTTGAGGAGCTTCAGCTCCTCGGAAACATGGATTCGTTCCCAGATGACAACCGCCCGCAATTGATACGAGAGGCGCTTTTGCAAAGGGAGTAGGCGAATCAAGTGCTGGAGGTTGTCCAGCTCGTAGATCCACTTGTCTCCGCCGCGAAGTACCTCGTCAACTCGGATGAATTCATCGAGTGCCTCCGAGGGATCAATGGCGGCAGTAGTGCGCGCCAGAAACCCCTGTGTTGCAGCCATCTCTCGTTCCCAGCGCTCGTCGTGCACGTGCTCGGCAGTGAGGCTGTCGAGCGCACGGTTGAGGAGACGCCCACCGGCAACTTCATAGCCGCGTGTGAACTGAAACCAGCCGTAATCACGCATGACACGCGCACGACCGATGCGATTGTCCAGTTCGAATCCCTTAAGGGCGAGTTCGAAATTTCGCTTTGCTCGTTTGTCCTCTCCCATGGCTGCATAGATGAGCGCGAAGCCATGACGGATACGAGGCAGGTAGTACGCAGCCTCTGTCTTCACGCCGTGGTCGGTTGTTGCCCCAAGTGCCATAAACATGACACCGAGTGCACGCTCAGGTTCACCGGCATTGAGCAGGTGTCCAGCGCGCGTAATGAGGCGCTTGGTCTCGGTGAGTGAATCCAAGTGATATCACTTCCTTCAAATTGTCGATGTGCAATAGGTATATTATAACATATTTTTATCAAAAAGTCTTTACTATTCGTACATTAATGGTGTTGCTGGTATAATCAACAGTAATGAAGAACGAGAAAATGGAAAATATTGTCAGCCTCGCGAAACGGCGAGGATTTATCTATCAAGGGTCAGATGTCTATGGTGGTCTGAGTGGCACATGGGACTATGGCCCACTTGGCGTGACATTGAAGCGAAATATTATGAATCTTTGGTGGGACTTTTTTGTTGAGCAGCGTGACGACATGTATGGTGTTGATGCGGCGATTCTGATGAACCAGAAAGTCTGGCAGGCGAGTGGTCACGTAGATACCTTTGTTGACCCGCTTTGTGAAGACACCGTGAATCACCGACGTTTCCGAACGGATCATATCTTGAAAGACAACGGTGTTAATCCAGACGGCATGACAATGCAGCAGATGGACGAGGCTATCAAGACCAATGGTATCAAAAGTCCAGATGGGAATCAGCTAAGTAAGTCACGGACGTTTAACATGATGTTTGAGACAACTATCGGTCCAGTTGCTGGTGAGGTGGATGCGATGGATATTGGTGCTCTTCGTCGTGCTACTGATCGTGCAAAAAATGGTTCTCCTGTTGAGATTGAGGCTTGGACTGAAATTGCGGAGAAGCGAATTAAGCATGGTGTTGAGGAGCGCCAAACAGCAAAGGTCTACCTTCGTCCGGAAACAGCTCAGGGCATCTTTACTAACTTCAAAAACGTGGTCGATGCTTTTTACCCAGATCTACCATTTGGTATTGCGCAGCAGGGCAAGGCATTTCGCAACGAAATCAGTCCTCGTGACTTTGTGTTCCGCTCGCGCGAGTTTGAGCAGATGGAGATTGAGTACTTTGTTGATCCGGATAAATGGCAAGAGTCGTTTGAGTTATTACTTGCCTCAACTCATGAATTCTTGCAGATGCTTGGTCTGCCGAAAGAGAGCATTCATGAGCTTGAAGTGCCAGAGGAAGATAGGGCGCATTATTCAAAGCGGACGATTGATATTGAGTTTGATTTTCCAATTGGCAAGGAAGAGCTGTTAGGAATTGCCTATCGTACTGACTTTGACTTAGGTAATATTCAGCGTGTGGCAAACAAAAGTATGGAATATACCGTGAAGGGAACGAACACAAAATTTGTTCCTCATGTGATTGAACCAAGCTTTGGCGTAGAACGAGCACTCATGGCAGTGCTTTCAAGTGCGTACACGGAAGATGAAGTAAATGGTGAAAAGCGAGTGGTGATGAAATTCCCACATCACCTTGCACCAGTGAAGTATGCGGTATCACCGCTACTAAAAAATAAGCCAGAGCTAGTTGAAAAAGCGCGTGAAGTCTACGCGGCACTTAAGAAAAAACACGGTGCGGTCATATGGGACGACAACGGCAATATTGGTAAGCGGTATCGCCGGCAAGACGAAATTGGTACACCGTATTGTGTGGTGATTGACTTTGAAACTATCGAAGGTGATGGCACCGTTACAGTGCGTGATCGTGATACAACAGAGCAAAAACGGGTAGATATCACAAGTCTTTAATGGGCAATTATTTCTATACTAGCTAGAGATAATTGCCAATACTTGAGTCTTCACTTGGTTTCTTGACCGATCTCTTGCCTAGTTCCAGTGAAAGTATGGCTTTGAATTTACGAATAAGTTCCTCATCGGTCTCATTTATGAGCTCTGGATTGCGATCAGGAGCAAAAGGCATAATATCTAGAGATGCTACATTGCCAAGTTTAAGGACTCGAGTAGCGAGTGGTTCCACGGCTTCTTCCATGGTTGGTGTCTCGAAGCTATCAGTAGCATTGTTAAGAAAACCTGATGCATCAATTTCTGGTACCTCGGTTGCGATCAAAAATTCGCCAACTTGGGGCGCTTTTTGTATGCCTATGCTTGTCAGACCGATGTGACGTGCTATGACAAGGCCACTCGGCATTGTTGTCTCTTCGGTATGCTGAGCTAGCATATGGTCGTATGTCTGGTGTATTGAGTGTCTGTAAGTCATGATCAAAGTATAATTATCGTTAAGAGGATTGCAAGCATAAATGCGATACAAGTAAACGTTGTCATTTCTTTTTGAGTATATCGTCGCCGAGATTGCCAAGCGTATCTTTAAGGCCGTTAGCTATAGTGTCTTGAAGATTAAGATCTTTCAGATCAGATAGGTCAACTTTTCCATCACCATTTTGATCAGCCATTTTTTGCACCTGCTCAAGCTGGCCAGTGGATAATTGATCTTTTAGGCTATTTACGTCAAGCTTGCCGTTCTTGAAGGCGTTAAGTAGTTCGTCAGTCCCTTTAGTTTTGCTGAATAGGTTGGTGATTGAGTCGAATAATCCCACAGTGCTCCTCCATATGATTAATGCATTCAGTGTAGCGTATTTCTGTGATATATTAAAGGCATATCATAATTGGGAGATAGATAGTATGACAGAGTCAACCAAGAAACCAGTAGTAAGCGAGGCTGATAAAATTGCTCGTGAACGTGAAATTAACGCGCATCCTGGCTTTTTCCTGCGAGCATCAGTATGGATCCTTAGTAGGTTTCCGTTGACAAAGAATCGATACCAGAACTGGACATCTGGACGGCGCATTTTGGTTGGCTGGTTGTTGTGGCTGGTATGTTTGCCAATTATTCCAGCTGTTGCAATTGCCATTTGGTACTTTAACGACCCAGAAGGATTCAAGCAAAGTCCGTGGGCAAAAGGTTTGATTGCGCTCTTCTTTGTATGGCTGGCCGGATTTGGCTTCTTGGCTACAGAAAAGCCGCAGCTTGACCAAAATGGTAAGTATTCGCCGGTTCAGACTCAGCCAGACGGCGAGAAAGGGGTAGTGAATAAAGACCAGGCCGCAGTAGCAAGCAAGGAGTCAAAAGAGAAGGTGGCAAAGCAGGCAACGAGTAAATCAACTGGCGGCCGAGTGTTCAATAACTGTACGGAAGCTTTTAACGCCGGTGTCTTTGATATTAAACGAAGTGACCCTAGTTACCAGTCAAAGCTTGACCGTGACAATGACGGCATTGCTTGTGAGCGATAGAATAATCGGTATCAAAATAGCTCTACTGCGGTCATATAGTATGGCCGCACTTTGCTATAATTAGTAGAGATGAGATTTCTCAAAAACGCGAAGATCTTTTTTGTTGCGCTTGCGGCGACAGCTGTTGTAGTGATCGGTAAGTATATGTTGCATCTACTTGGGTTTGAACCGATTGAACAGACCAGCTTGCATAACAGTATGATTTCCAGTGTTATATTTGTGATGGGTTTTGTGCTCTCAGCAACTATTGCCGACTACAAGGAAAGCGAGCGGATTCCGGCAGAGTTTGCATCGAATATCGAAGGTATGTATGAAGATGCAAAAGAAATTCGAAAAGTATATAAATTTGATCTTGCTATATTCAGGGCAAACCTGATTGATATTCTAGGAGCATTTCGTGAAGGTACGAGAGTCAATCGCAAAGGTGCACGACGAGAGATTTCCGATCTTAATGTAACATTTGGTGAGATGGAGAAGGCAGGTGTACCAGCGAATTATATTGTGAAATTAAAGCAGCAACAGTCGATTCTTTTAAAGAGTATGTACCGTGTAAACTATATCCAGAAGATTAAATTTATTCCGTCGGCATTCTTGCTTGTGCGCTCCATTGTTGTTCTTGCTATTGTTGCATTATTACTTACCAATATTGATCCGTTCTATGGCGGGCTGGTCATTACGGGAACAATTACTTTTATCATGGTATATATGCTGGCACTTATTCAAACAATTAGTGTTCCATTTCATTCAGAAGGGGCGACGCGTGATGACATTAGCCTCTTTCTGCTTCGCGAGACAAAGAGCTATCTCTCCAAAGAAGTTGAAAAATAGTATACTAAGTATATGAAGTATCGAGCATTAGGTGGCTCAACGAAGAAAGTATTTCACTTTATTGAGTGGACGTGTGCGGCCATAGTGCTAGCGACGGTTTTTGTTGCGTGGATACAGTCTCGAAATATTTTTGAACGAGGGGTAGACGAGTTTTCACTTTTCCCACTTTTAGGGCTGATGGCTTTTGTTCTGATGTGGTCGCATTATATTTTTGGCGCAGTAAGAAGAGGGATGGGGGTTGCTAAAGATCAAGCAGGTATCTATTGGCCTGCCTCATCGGCACTAGTGCTTGTACTGATCATTTTGCACCCGCTGCTGCTTAATTATCGACTGATTGCTGACGGATTGGGTTTGCCACCAGGTAGCTATGAGTTGGCATATGGGAACAAGGCAGTCTTTCTTGTACTCGGGACTGCATGTTTGTTGGTATTTCTTATGTTTGAGTTGCGGCGATGGTTTCGTGATGCAGCCTGGTGGAAGTATGTTGAGTACGCGCAAGTAGTAGCAATGATTGGTATATTTATTCATTCATTGGAACTTGGTCGAGAGTTAACACTGCCATGGTTTCTGACACTCTGGTGGATATATGGACTGCTGCTTGTGGGAGCCTGGGTGTATAATTATAGGTACGATAGTAGAGTGAAGCCAAAGGGGGTGCTTGATGGACAAGAATAGCCAAATCGTGGGATGGATTGTGGCGGCAGTAGCAATAGTCGCGGTTGGCGGGGTAGTTGTGTATGCGCTTGCAAATAATGCCGGCAACAATTCTTCACCAGTGAAGACAACGAACACTTCATCGGCCACGCCTGATACGAATAAAAATAAAACAGATACAGCAAACTCTTCTGAGCAGCCAGCTGGCGCAACGATTGTATTTACTGATCAAGGCTTTGAGAAAAGTAGCTATACGGTGAAGAAAGGCCAACGTGTGGAGGTGAAAAACCAGTCAAAGACACAGCTGGAATTTTCTTCCGACAACCATCCAACGCATACGGGTGAGCCAGAGTTGAATCTTTCGGTCTTGCAGCCAGGTGAATCTGCAAGCTTTACTCCAACGGAAGTCGGTAAACATGGATTCCACGATCATCTGCAGGCGCAATTTACCGGCACACTTACGGTAACGGAGTAGGGGCTATGAAGGCTGTTTGGAATGGCGTAACAATTGCTGAGGCGCCAAAAGAAGATCTGATACGTATTGAGGGCAACTGGTATTTTCCGCCGACAAGTCTTGTGCGTCAGTATTTCGAGGATAGTGATCATCACACAATATGTCACTGGAAGGGTGAGGCTAGTTATTACGACGTTGCAGTTGATGACAACATGAATGAATTTGGCGCTTGGTACTATCCAGAACCAAAGGAAGGCTCTGTTGAACGGGTCAAGAAAGACTTTGCTGGCTACGTGGCGTTTTGGAATGGTATAGAAGTCGTCGAATAATCTTTCTATTGACACGGTGCTTCTTTGGTACTATAATCGCTCTACTTTATGAGTGAGTTTGCTGATGATGACATGAAGGTACAATCCGAATCGGGTCGTATCTACATGAGAAACTATCAGACTGACGAGGTATATGATGGGAGAGTGAGTGAGCATTACTTTCCTGAGCAAGAGAGGGAGGCGGTTGGTCGACTTACGGCTATTGCTGATAGTATTTTGGCGCGCATGGAACATAAAAACAGGGCTGATTGTATCTTCAAAACAGAAACTCACTTACTGCGGCGTCAACTATTGGTGCACGACATTGGCGAGCGTATATTTCAGCGTTGCGTGTACCGCTACGTTGATTGGAGCGACGAAGAAATGTATACAAAGTCATGGGTGGCAGGTGGAGCTGCCGTGCGTTGGAGTAAAGAGAATGGTGCGTATGAATCTGGCGAGGCCATAGCAAAGCGTGTTGAAGCAGCATTTCCGCTACCGGAGCGTCCGGTAGCTCAGCGACGGTCGTTCGGTGCAGCAACGTACTCACTACTCGCAAAGTTTCTTCCAACTCGTTGAAAATAGTACGGCAACTTGCCGCTAGTCATTCAAGTATACTGGTACGAGAACTACTAATATATAGGTAAGATATGGAAGAACAAACACCAGCTACTGATACAACGACAGATATTTTTTTGTGGGCTAACCAAACTGATGCCATTAAAGGTGATCTCGACATTGAGCTGTTTCTTTTTAATCGCTTTTACACGCCATTTTCAATGCGATTTGCCAGTGAACTTGAGGCGCAGATTCGAGCGCTGTTTCTCTACGATGTGATCGGGCAGGTGAATCTTGGGGCGGGTACCGGACTGAGTGTACGAGTGTTTGAAGAGTCGGAAGCAGAGGAAAATGTACTACTAAGAACTGAACGAACGCGAGTGACAAAAGCAGACACGTTGATAAATCTGATTGAAAAAGAACGATCGGACATCATTGAATTTAGCCAAGAAGAACATGACTTTAAGCGTATGAAGGGAATTATTGCTCGGTTCACTTCAAAAACAGATGTGAGTAAGGCATTTTATATTGTTAAATCGCTACAAACCGGTGCAGCGCTGAGCGATATTACTGCCTGGGAAATTAATGGTGCTCGCTTTGATCGTTTTAAGGCAGATGTTGGCTTAAAGATTCCAGCAGATAACCATGTACTGATAGTAGATCAAGATATATTTGTATTTAGCCAGACAAAGTTTGAGCGGCTGTTTGAGTATGATTTTAAAAAGCAGGCATTGGCCGATAAAAAAGTACTCGAGATTGAGCAGAAGTACAAGCTAAGTTTCCCTGATGGTCTCGATATGCAAGCCCTAGTGAAAGATCGCAAAAAGACAATCAATAAGCTACAGAAACTTGAAGTTGGTGAGATATCGCAAGAGAAGGTAATCGAGTATGCTGATGATATGCAGCTTGAGCTCATGACTGATGATGCGGGAGCGATTATTATTATGGATGGTAACGATCTTGATACGTTTGTGAACCTCATTAATGAAGATTATATTACCAGTGAAATTACTGGTAAGCGCTACGAAATAAAGAGCAAGAAGTTGCTTGATGAGCCAAGTGGCGGTGAGCCGCCAAGAGGCTAAAACGAGCTAAGTAAAACCCCAGTGATATCGCTGGGGTTTTATAGTATTGTACTTTGATCTATTACTCGGTGACGAACTGTTTAATAGCTGCGTCGAGGGCTGTACTATCAGGACGAGCATAGTATTTTGGATCGTTTTTATCGTATGTTGCAAACATCGGGCAGGTTGTTGCTGGTGCATTCACGTCTTCGAGCGTTTTAATAAGCTTGCCAGATTTCGCCTCACGTAATGTTACTGTGTATTTGAGAGCATAGTAATCAAGTGTAGTCATTTTGCTGCCTGATTTAAAATCACACGTTTTTGATTTAACCGCAGTGTCTGGCTTTTCATCGAGGCAGGCAACGACATTGACCGACTCGATAGGATCGCTGTATTTGGCTGCATAATCAGTGCCATAGGGAAGTGTTGCTGATGTGTAATTTCTGTTTGTGCTGTTCTTAGAAAAGGCAATCACCTTGTATGGCTTCGCAAAATCTCCTGCGTTGGTGATAGAGCCGTTTTCACATACGGCACTCATCTCAGACTGATATTTAGCAGTTTTTGCGTTTGCTGATCGTAGCGCGTCTTCTTTTGATTCGTCAGTTTTTGTCGTATTAGTATTATTTTTACGATCTTGTGTATTGTTTTTCGTATCTTTACCGCCTAGTGTGACAGCTAGTACAATACCTGCAATGACGAGTAGTAAAACAATTACTCCCACGACGAGTCCGATAATAAGACCTTTGTTACTGCCAGGGCTTGGCGGTACGCTGTTATTTGGTGTATTCGGCGGTAGTGGTGCTTGTGGTGGCATTGGTGCTACCGGTTCTGTTGGTTGCACTGGTGGTTGTGGAGTTTGATCCATAATCCCTCTCATCTCACATTAACTTTTATATGTTCAGTATAGCACTAAAGCAAAAGCGCAACGTGCACAGATGGTACAATAAGAGGTAATGAAACAAACTCTTGCACTTGAGATTATGCTATCTGGCCAGCACGTTTTTTTGACTGGCGCCGCCGGAAGTGGGAAGACCTATGTGTTGAATCAGTTTATTAAGTTGGCGAAGCATGAGGGCAAATATGTTTCGGTGACCGCAACAACCGGGCTAGCTGCGACGCATTTGGGCGGCACAACAATTCATAGCTGGAGTGGAATAGGAATTCATGATGATTTGCCGGCTCATTTTATGGATAGCATTAGTAAAGGTCGTCGGGAAATTATTGAGAAAACAGATGTGCTGGTGATTGATGAGATTTCAATGTTGCACGACTACCGCCTTGATATGGTCGACGAAGCCTGTCGCTTGATCCGCAAACAGCCAGATCTGCCGTTTGGTGGTATTCAGGTGGTGATGAGTGGTGATTTCTTCCAGCTCCCACCTATTAATCGTGGCGACTCAAGAGAGGGGGGATTCGTGGTGAATTCTCATGCATGGCGTGAGCTTGCTCCGACGATTTGTTACTTAGGTGAGCAGCATCGTCAAGAAAACGACGACGTATTAAATGAGATATTAGACGCATTTCGTGCCGGTGATGTACGTCGACGCCACGCTGAGCAACTATTGGAGCGTGTTGATGTGGTGCTTGACGACGACCACAACCTCACCGAGCTCCATACCGTTAATATTGACGTCGATAAAATTAATGACCATCGTCTTACTGAACTAGAAGGTGAAGAAGTAAGCTTTGAGCAGACTACCACTGGAGCTGCCAACTACGTTGAGAACTTACAGCGCTCAGTGCTGGCTCCAGCGGTCTTGCGTCTTAAGATCGGTGCACTGGTAATGGCAGTGAAAAACAGCCCAGACAAAAAGTACGCTAATGGCAGTATTGGCCAGGTGGTTGCGTTTGAGCCAGGGAGTGATTATCCAGTCGTAGAATTTCGTAGTGGCAGGGAAGTGACAGTTGAACCCGATACGTGGGAGCTGCGTGATGGAGATAAAAAGCGTGCAAGTATTACACAAATACCGCTGAGGCTAGCCTGGGCAATTACCGTTCATAAGAGTCAGGGTATGACACTTGATGGAGCGGTGGTCGACCTGAGGAAGGCTTTTGTTGAAGGCATGGGGTACGTTGCGTTGTCACGAGTAAAAAATATTAATAGTTTATATCTTCGTGGCATTAATCAGATGGCGTTGCGCGTGAGCCGCGATGCACTTGAAATCGATGAATTACTGCGTCACCAGTCAGATGAGGCGAAAGATAAATTTGCCCATCTTGAGAAAGAGGCTGAAAAGCGTAAAGCAATGCCACCAAAAAAGAAAATTTCTGGATCATCGTGGGCTGATAAGATTGCGAAAATGCGCGAAACTTATCCAAACGCCTATCGGCCATGGACAAATCAAGATGATGCAACACTCAAGCAGGATTTTCAAAATGGCACTAACCTGAAGAAACTTTCAGATAAGCTGGGTCGACATGAGGGCAGCATAAAGATGCGTCTTCAGAAACACTTTGGTGAGGATATAGTACGGTAATTTATGCGTATTAACTACTCTGCACTAACACGCCCGATTACAAATGCGGAAGTCGCAGCATACAAGAAAATGATCAAGTACAATTTTCTACATACTCGCGTAAGTGATGTAGGGACACTTCAGGTATTGATAATTCTTTTTCTGTTTCTTGTCGTACTGCCTGCAACTTTCGTGGTTGATACAGCAATACTGACTGTACTTATGGGCCTTAACGTGAGTGTTGCAGGAATTGTTGCTTTCATTCGTTCTGCGTTATTGATCTTAGTCATAGGATGGTTAATTGGGATGCCAAGTGAACGACGGGCGCTCATAAAACGTACGCGACGTAATCTATTTATTGCGGAGAATAATTTTACCTTTAACGCACCAGGCAAACATGTACGGGAAGGCTTTTTGTTTGGACTTGACGACGTGAGTAGTCTAGTCACAAGCGATACTATCTCAACTAAGGGTGAGAATTCTCCATTTGAAATAGGCAATTGCTGGTTTAGGGTGCGGTACGATAGAATATCACAAGACCATAAGTGGGGGTATATAAGTATTGCGCTTGAGCGCGATATGCCAAATATAGTACTTGATGCCAAGAGTAATAACTCTGTTTTATCGCGATTGGGTGCAAGTAATTTGCCCGTAAGGCTCAAAAAGGATCAAGTACTTTCTTTAGAGGGAAATTTTGACCAATACTTTACACTGTATGCGCCAAAAGAGTATGAGCACGATGCTCTCTATGTTTTCACGCCTGATTTGATGGCACTACTTATAGATAATGTAGCTGATTTTGATGTGGAGGTTGTTAAGGATAGAATATACGTCTATTCCTCGAAGCAGTTTGATCTTAGCGATAAAGCTACGATGGAGCGATTATTCCATATTATTGATGTGATTGGCGCTAAAATGAATCTTCGTACGCGACTCTATGCCGATGAACAAGAAACTGTGCAAACGCTGTCAGCATCAAAACAGCTACGGCAAGGCATCAGGCCAATTACAGTCATTGCATGGGCATTTGCTGCTCTCTATGTGCTAGTTCCACTACTTTTGCTATATACTAGATAGAGATATGTCGCAGAAACCGACACCATTTCCGAAACGTTTTCTCTGGGGCGCAGCAACAAGCGCACATCAAGTTGAAGGGAACACTAAGAATCAGTGGACTGTTTGGGAGCATGAGAATGCCCGGACAAAATCAGCGCAGGCTGAATATCACTATCACGATCTTACTGCCTGGTCAGATATTGCAGATCATGCTAGCAAGCCTGAAAATTTTAAATCAGGCAAGGCGGTAAATCATTTTGATCGATATGAAGAAGATTTTAAGCTACTTGCTGCACTCAATCTGAACGCATATCGCTTTAGTATTGAGTGGTCGCGTATTGAGCCGACGGAGGGTGCGTGGGATGTCGCGGCAATTGAACATTATCGTCGCTATATTGAGGCACTAAAGAAAATGGGCATTGAGCCTATGATGACACTCTTTCACTTTACGTTGCCCATTTGGTTCGTTGAAATGGGCGGATTCGAGAAGCGACGTAATGTGAAATATTTTTTACGTTTTGTTGAGAAAGTGATTTCTGAGCTTGGTAGGGAAATAAAGTACATTATCACCATTAATGAGCCGCAGGTGTATGTAACAGAAGGTTATATCAAGCAGACATGGCCGCCGATGAAATCGTCAAAGTGGCTTGCCTGGCGAGTTCTAAAAAATCTTATATATGCGCATAACAAGGCGGCACGTCTTATACACGACATAAATCGTCGCTATAAAGTATCGATCGCAGATAATTCTACATATGTTTATCCTGGTGATGACGCGTTACTTTCTCGTATATCTGCAAGTATCTGGCAGTACATCGTTGATGATTATATGCTGAAGCGAATATATCGCACATGTGACTTTATAGGGGTAAATTACTATTTCTCGAGTCGTTTTTACGGATATCGCATACACAATGAAGATCAGCAGCTCAGCGATCTTGGCTGGGATATGCATCCAGATCATCTTGAGTACGTACTCGAGCGGCTTTATCGAAAGTATAAGCTGCCGCTTATCGTGACCGAAAATGGCTTGGCTGATAGTAACGACATGATGAGAAAATGGTGGATTGCTTCGTCGATGGCAGCGCTGCAGCGCGCCTTGGCGGAAGGGGTGGATGTGCGTGGTTATTTTCACTGGAGTCTGCTGGATAACTTTGAATGGGCGCATGGCTCATGGCCAAACTTCGGACTGGCATCGGTTGACCCAAAGACACTTGAGCGAACAGTTCGTCCAAGTGCGGTATGGTGGGGTAAGCTATTGAAAAAAATACAAAAAAGCTAAGCTTCCACTGGATAACAAATTGCTTGAGGTTATTCTACGCCTGTGGTAGTATTGGGCTATATGAAAAAAGCGCCTACAACATCACCGGCCAAGAAAAAAGCTTCAAAACAATCAACAAGGGAGAGTCTGGGGACGACAATTGATTTAGTGGCAGCGATACTGATCGTATCGCTTCTTATCAACTTATTTGTCGTATGTCTCTGGGTAACACTCCGTATCACCACCCAGTATGATGATGCCTTGGCCGGGTTCCTTCTCGGTCGTTAGTTGACGCACGATCCTCGACTAAACAACACCCCTTCGAATAGAAGGGGTGTTGTTTTTCCCCAAATCTGTGGAAAAGTAGCAGATTTATGAAAAAGTGTAAAAATGGGGGTTGCAGTGGGTAAATGTGGAGTGTAGACTATGAGCAGTGGGTAAGCGAAAAACAAACACCACAGCAAATTAAATCCACCACTCTAAACCGCTATGGTAAAAGTAGACTACTTCACACGAAAACTCGACGACAAAAACAGACTGACAATACCGGTCGAACTTCGCGAGGAATTTCAAAGTGGGGTAGTGATCACCAAAGGATTTGGTGACTACTTGCACCTCTATCCAAAGGACGTCTGGGAAACCAAGATTGAGCCTGAGCTTGAGGGAAGTCTCCTTGATGAGCACGTTGCTGATCTCAGCGTACGTTTTCGAATGGGTAAGACTGAAGCTGAGCTGGATCAGAAGCAGGGCCGAGTGACACTGAAACAGGCACAACTTGAATTTGCACATATTGACCGTGAGGTCGCTGCGATTCGAGTCGGTAGCTATTTCAGAATTGTTGCACATTAAAAATTAAAACCTCGAGATTACCTACCTGGTACTATGTGTGGAAACCTAGACCACTTTAAAAGCCTAGGCGTACCTTCCTTAAAACACACCTCCCAAAAACTCCACCTCACACATAAGTCTCTCAATCTCTACATCTTATGAATCGCAACGCGGTCCATCCGTAGAGACAACTTATTACAAAAACAAACACACCTTGCGAAAACAAACACAGACATAGTGCCAGGGTAGGTGATCTCGAATGATTATAGAAGGAGGGCGCTGCTCTCCGTACCAGATCCGAAGTGATTCGATCTGGCGCTTCCACCCCCTAAAGCTCGCACGTAGTGCTCATAGCCTTAAGGGCTGGTATAATCTATATTCATGAGTATCAAAGAACATCCACCACGTATCCATGTTCCGGTTTTACTCGATGCAACGCTTCAGGTTATGGCACCTACCAAGAGTGAGAGCTATTTAGATCTCACTGCTGGGTACGGTGGTCACGCTACAGCGTTTCTCGAAAAAACTGGTAACTATAAGGATTCTGTTCTTGTTGACCGAGATGAAAATACACTCGGTCATTTAGAGAATCTACAAGCCAAAGGAGCTCAGATTCGTTCCGCCGATTTCGTGACCGCTGCTTATCAGCTGATCGAAGAGGGTAGACGTTTTGATCTTATCTTGGCGGATCTGGGGGTGTCGTCACCACAGCTTGATAAGGCTGATCGAGGTTTTTCTTTCCAGTCAGATGGTCCACTCGATATGAGAATGGATCGGAGACAGGAGAAACGAGCAGAAGATATCGTTAACAACTACAGCGAAGCTGAGTTAGCGCAGATCATTGCACGCTACGGAGAAGAACCTTTTGGTCAGGCAAAGCGAATTGCAAAGGAGATTGTTGCAGCTAGGCCGCTGCACACAACCGAGCAACTGGCATCACTTATTCAAGCAATGAATCGTCGACCGCGAGGAAGAATCCATCCGGCGACGCGCACCTTTCAAGCTCTCCGTATCGAGGTAAACGACGAACTGAAACAAGTTCAAGACGTGCTGCCGCTTTTGCCGAAACTTCTTAATAAAGGAGGAAGGGTAGGAGTTATTAGCTTTCATAGTCTTGAAGATAGGCTCGTCAAGCAGTATTTCGCTGATCAGATAGCAGATGGTTACGAAGCCGAGTTATCGATCATTACCAAAAAACCTCTTTCAGGAGCAACTGATGATGTTCACAATCCGCGTTCGCGCAGCGCAAAGCTGCGAGTCGCCGTGAAAAAATAAAAACAAGGAAGGGGAATGGAATGCCAATTCACATCCCAGTACAAAATCAGTCAGTCGTAACACAAGTTCAGGTTCGCCTGAAATAGTCTGACTACGGGTGGCGAGTGAAAACTCGCCACCACCAAGCAAACGAATATAAAACAAAAACAAACCACCACATGACATATCAACGACCTACGACGTACAATCGACGTCAGCAAAACTGGAACCGAAACCAAAATACTGTAGCATTTGCTTCAAGTATCAAACTTGGCCCCGTGACTCATACAGTGCTTGTTGCTCTGATGATTACAGTGCTGGGCTTGATTTATCTTACGCAAGCGACGAAAGCGACCACCTATGACTATCAGGCGCAAGGTATTGAGAATAAGATTGAATCGCTCGCAAGTCAAAAGACTGATCTTGAAGTGGAAAACGCAAGGCTTACTGCGCTGGAAGCGGTTGAGTCAAGCTCGGTTGCAAAAAATATGACAGAGCCCAAAGAAACACATAACATCCAATAGGCATATGATAGACGCCGCAACTCCTCACAATCGCATCCGGATCTTAATCTGGTTTCTTGGTATTGTGATGCTATTGTTTGTGGCTCGTCTTTTTGATTTACAGATCATTAAACATGGTGCGTATGTTAAAAAAGCTGAAAGTGAGCAGGTTAAAAGTCTTGTCATCCATGCAAAACGCGGCGAGATATACGCCCTTGATAACGGCACCCCCGTTAAAATGGTGCTTAATGAGAATGTCTATACTGTATTTGCTGATCCGGTTGAGGTGAAAGATCCAGATGCGGTCGTAAAAGCGGTACGCGAGATTGCTGGTGGTACAACGGAGAACGGCATTGAGAAGCTCGTTCGTGATAAGCCGTACCGATACCGAATTATAGCTAAAAATCTCTCACGCAAGCAGGCGGAAATGCTTCGTGATAAGCGCATTGCTGGAGTTGGTCTGCAAGAGGCGACGCGTCGAGTTTATCCAGAGGCTTCGCTCGCTGCTCAGACACTTGGGTTTGTTAATGCAGAAGATAAAGGGCAGTATGGTGTTGAAGAAGCACTTGACGATCAGCTACGTGGTAAAGACGGCATGCTGCGTTCGGTGACTGATGTTCGCAATGTGCCACTTACCATTGGTAACAATAGCACTCGTGTGGCAAAGCAAGATGGCAAGAATATCGTACTTTCAATTGATCGGAATGTACAGGCGTATACGCAGAAAACCCTTGCCCAGCAAATGAAGAAGATCGGTGCAACTAATGGAAGTGCGCTTGTGATGGATCCGCAAACCGGTAAGGTGCTTGCGATGGCTAACTTACCAACCTATAATCCCGAGAAATTTACCTCGGTAACAGATGCCGCTGCATTTAATAACGCAATTATTACAACACCGTATGAGCCTGGCTCGGTTATGAAAACTTTCACGGTAGCCACAGGGCTCGACAAGGGAGTGATTACCGCAAATTCTACGTATAACAATACTGACTCAATAAAAGTGGACGACCGTACGATTACCAA
>JASLCR010000034.1 GCA_030145955.1 Candidatus Saccharimonadales bacterium | reverse complement strand
AACACCTCGTGGCCCAGTAAAAAGATATGCATGGGCAATTCGGCCAGACTTCAAGGCATTTTCAAGCAAGGTCGTGACATGTTCTTGTCCGACAATCTCAGATAATTTCCGCGAGCGGTACTTGCGGTATAGTGCCTTCCCCATCAGTTCTATTGTACGCTACTTTGCTGCGGCATTTGTTGTAGTTTCGGCTGGAGCGGTGGCTACTGATTTTTTGCGCCTACGATCAATAACTTCTTTTATAAGCGATACAGCAATGGCCACTGCCGCAATAGTACTTGCACCGAACGAGATGACAAATATAGTGCTGTTGAGCGCATCTGGCATGCCAGCCAACGTGAATGCCGAACCAACGCTCTCTTGTGTATCACCCCCATCAACGAATGAAAGCTGTGCGAGCAGGGCAAAGAAATAGTAGCAAACCAATATAGTAATGGAAAATTTCGATAACTTTACCTTATTACCAACAAATGCAAGAACGGCAATAATTATATGATATGGAAATACAACTAGTACGGCGAGCGGTAGTGTGAAAAATACGCCCCAGCCGCCTGCTCCAAAGAATGCTCTTCCAAAGGCAACCCAGAATGGCATAACGAGAATCATGGCAAATAGGCTATAGTAGATTACTCTACGAAGAAGTCCACTCAAACTCGGATCATGGCTAGCTGCAATTGCTCTACTCATAGCATCATTACAGCACAACTATGCTATATCCGTCCACCTTCGCGCATGTAGCAGCGACCGCACAGCGAGTCGTATTCTACCTTATCTTCCCCATCAATTGCCACCTGATCACCTTCGAACACATACTTACCATTGACTTTGCGTGTATTAAATTCAGCTTGTGAACCGCAAAAGCACATTGTGGGCAGTTTCTCGATATTATCAGCAATCTCAAAGAGACGCTTACTGCCAGGAAACATCTCATTGCGAAAGTCTGCACGTAGACCGTAGCATATTACGGAAATATCATGATGCTTCGCAATGTAGAAAAGCTGGCTAATCTGCTCTTTTGTAAGAAACTGTGCTTCATCGATGAGTACGACGGCGATGTTGGAATAATCATCAATTTTCTTCTCTAGATCCATTGCTGGGTCGGCGAGGATATCAACTTTGCGCGTGTGACCTCCGCGTGCCACAACCAATGCTTCGCCTTTTGTATCGATAGCAGGCTTGATGACGAGTGCCTTTAGGCCACGCTCTTCGTAGTTGTAGGCAGTTTTAATAAGCGTGTCACTTTTGCCGCTGTTCATTGCACCGTATTTAAAATGTAGCTTTGCCATTAGGAATAAGTATAGCAAAAGAAAAGAGCCACCGCGTAGCTCCAGCCGGTCAGATCATCGATGTCTGACGCGGCGAGCGCGATGGCAACCTAGAACCCATCTTTGAAGGTAGCGAAGGCATTGGGCTTGAGCTTCATGAGGATAGTGCCAAGTCCTACGATCACTGTCAGTATGGTGGCGAATACCGCCGCCTCGACATCAGGATTCTTTGAGAACCACATGCTGAGAGCCATGGAGGCAAAACAACCAAATACCCAGTAGAAAGGCAAAAGGCCGTCTTGATTTGGACTGGTTGCGAACTCGAAGATACAGAGCACAGCGAACACCGCGACAAGCAGCATGAAACAGGCCGACAAAAGGGTCATCCTACTCTCCTTAGTTTGTTTGGGGTTCGACTAGGATACGTATAATTATATCAAAACCTATTTTTCAAGACTACGAAAAGGTTGGCAAGAACTGTCTCTCGACGCGTGAGGTACTTGATCTATAGTGCTGCTTCGACGGCTGCCCAAGTAGCGTCTTGGTTGTCGGTCGGAACGATAATCGTTACCTGGTCGCCAACGTTGATACGGAAGTATGTTACGCTGGCAAGTAAGATACGGTATTCACGACCGTTTGCCTCTACGTAGTATGCACCATCGTGCTGTACAAGTGTACCGATGATCTGGGTGCGATCAATCGGGCCGATTTGCTTGTAGATAAAGCTGCCGTCATCAGCAATCGTTAGCTTGAGAATATCTCCCTCAACAAGCTTTGACTTAGAAGCATAATTTGCTGGTACCGGATATTCTTTGCCGTCTGGGCCGGCCATTTTCTGGCCATCAAAGACACCTTCGACAACCTTGCCGCTCACCTCTTCGCGTGAGTTTGTTGGTGTTACGACATGACCGTCATCACCGAGGATACTCATTAGTAGCTCTTTTGCAGCTGCTAAATTCGTCTCGGCATCTTGAATCAAGCTCTTCAGGCGTTTGACCTGTTTCTCTGGTAATTCAGACATAATTTCTCGCAGTTTCCTTTGTCTGTTTTTAGTAGTGGTATTACCTCTATTATATACCAATTCAGGGGCGTATAGTCAAGCCTAAAATTATCCACAAATAATTCAGAGGTCAGGATGAAAACGTTGTAAATAAAATACTGCTGCGATTTCTTGGCAGCAGTATTTCACGGATAACAAAAGGTCTAGACGTGATATTAGACGAGTTCGACTGTAGCGCCAGCTTCTTCGAGAGCTTTCTTAGCAGCTTCAGCGTCGTCCTTAGATACTTTCTCCTTAACAGGAGCTGGAGCACCGTCAACGATAGCTTTTGCTTCACCAAGACCGAGACCTGTGATCTCTTTGACAGCCTTGATAACGGCAACTTTCTGAGCACCTGCATCCTTGAGGGTTACAGTGAATTCAGACTTTTCGTCAGCAGCTGCACCGGCGTCGGCGCCAGCAGCTGGACCAGCAACGGCTACAGCAGCTGCTGCAGGCTCGATGCCGTATTCATCTTTTAGTACGTTCTTTAGTTCGTTTACTTCGAGTACTGTAAGCGAAGTAAGTTCTTTTGCAAGTTTTGCAACATCAGCCATGATATGACTCCTTCTTATATTAAAATTCTACACAAGTTGATTGCTTAGATGATCCGCCGTAGGCACGAGAGTGTATCTCGAGCTTTAGGGGGAGGAAAATATTCACGAATTTACTTCGGGAATATTTGGAGGGGTATTCCCCTCCTACGCAGCCTTCGCTTCTACGCCATCTAGGAGAGCGTGAAGATTGCCTGAAAGCGCATTGGTTGTATCGTGAACTGGTGAGAGCAATTGTGCCACCACTTCGGCGATAAGTTGATCTTTGCCTGGAAGGCTCGCGAGAGCTTTTACTTCGGCGTCAGCAAGAGCTGCACCTTCAGCAGAGAAACCACCAGCAAGCTCGAGTGCTGCATGTGTTTTTGCAAACGTATCGAGTACCTTGCTTGGAGTAACTTCATCTTCTGAAGAAAATGCGTAGATCAATTGACCTTCGAGTGCAGATGTATCTGTCTCTTTGAAAGTCTTGTTCTCGCTCATTGCGACACGTACGAGGCGGTTCTT
>JASLCR010000080.1 GCA_030145955.1 Candidatus Saccharimonadales bacterium | reverse complement strand
GGCGGCAGCGATGGGAATGATATTGTAACGCAATAATACAGTATTGGTACGGGCTGCCGTAAGGGTCTTCTTTTGCTCGTAAGGAAGTAGGTTGATCATTGCCATACCTCCTGTGGATCAACTGATGCGAGCCCGGCGACAGTGATGTAGCGAGGCCGAAATTGCTTTGCGGGCTCTTCGAGGCCGCCAAAATTAAGACGCTGCCATGGACTGGCAACACGGGCTGGCATAACAAGAGCATTGGTAAAATAATCACCAACTCCCGGTACGTTGCTTCCGCCCCCGACAATCAGCACCTGCTCGAGTTTCTTGCTGTTTTCCAAGCGTTCGGTGTAATAGCGCATGACTTTGCGGGTTTCATTGAGGATGCGCTCGAGACTCGGGGTGAGCGCTGCACGGAGCTTCTGTTGACGAGCACCTGCATTTAAGCCACTGAGCACCTTGAGCTGGTGGGCATTTTCGAGA
Source organism: Candidatus Saccharimonadales bacterium (assembly GCA_030145955.1). Taxonomy (GTDB): domain Bacteria; phylum Patescibacteriota; class Saccharimonadia; order Saccharimonadales; family Saccharimonadaceae; genus JASLCR01. Next base: position 13,542 of record JASLCR010000080.1, on the reverse strand, counting down.
GGAATCTTGAGTTTTTTGGCAATATCAAGCGTGAATGTATTGCCGCCAATCGCAACGCTGCCCGTTACCTTGATTGAGCCATCAAGGACAGCGATATCCGTACTCGCTGGGCCAATATCAACAATTACTGTAGGCAGATGCCCCTCCTCCGTGTTGCGGAGTACGCGAGCAACCGCACTAATACTCGGTTCGACTGCGCAGACTTCAAGCCCGGCATTATCGGTAATAGAGGTGAGTCGGTCGATAAGTTTACGTGGAGCAGCACTCATAGATATGGTGATCGATTCTTTGTCACGTTCAGTGATCTCCTGATCAACATACAGCGATGTCTCTGGAAGAGGGATGTACTGGTCGATTTCAAGACTGATTGCATCTTTAAGATGCTTTTCCGCTTCAAGCGGGGCCTGGAATGTACGGGTAAATGTGCGGCCGGTGGGGACGCTTAGTACTGTGTGGTTACTTGGGAGATGGCCAAGAATGTTTCTTGAGAGCAACGTCTTTAGGCTTGTCTCCAGGTAATCGTCATCACCTTCGAGGGAGGCAGTCACTTTTGCGGGATCAAGATCAATCGTACCGTACCCTGTAACAAGCCATTTTTTAGCATTAATGGCCATAACTTTAATACCAGTCTGACTTATGTCGAGACCGATAATTGGCTTATCTTGGTAGTAGAGTTTTCCCACGAATTATATTGCCCACTTCTCTTTGCTCTAGTATACACGAACATAAGCAGTTTTATAAGGAAAACAGGCTACTTAATTGAGTTGGAAAGGTTGGCGATCGGCATCATAACACTCGCTGCAATCAAACCAACCATGCCACCCATGAAGACAATCATGACTGGCTCGATGATTGAGCTGAGGCCATCGATGGCAACATCGACTTCTTCTTCGTAAAAGTCGGCTACTTTTACAAGTACCGTATCTGTTTGTCCTGTTTCTTCTCCTACAGACAGCATCTGAGCTACGATGGCTGGAAACAGCTTGTTTTGCTCGATAATGCTTGAGAGTGGCGTACCCTCCTTAACCTGCTGAGCTGCGTCGAGGAGCGCTTTTTCGTATAGCGAATTACCGACGGCGCGCGCGGTAACATCAAGCGCTTCAAGTACGGCAACGCCAGCACCGATAAGTGCCGAAAAAGTTCGTGAAAATCGTGCAATAGCTACTTTCATGACAATCGTTTTGACGCCAGGTAGTTTGAGGACAAATGTATGGAATAGTAAACGCCCTTTTGGTGTGCGAATATAGCGAAGCAGCATAAATATCCCGAGTCCAAGTAATGGTAGAACAATCCACCAGAAGCGTACGATAATGTCACTGACACCGAGCATGAATTGAGTGAGTGCCGGCAGCTGGGCATCCTCACCGCCAAGATCCTTGATGATCTTTCCAATTTGTGGAATCACAAATAGCATTAACCCAAAGAAGGCGCCAATCGTAATGACCACGAGTACCATCGGATAAGTCATAGCACTTTTAATCTTTTTACGCATCGTGGCATTCTTTTCTTGCTGCATAGCAAGGCGCTTCAGGATATCGTCAAGGATACCTGCTGCCTCGCCCGCACGCACCATATTGACGTAGACATTACTGAATGTCTGAGGGTGCTTTTCAAGAGCATCGGCAAGCGGGGCTCCCGACTCAACTTCATGACAGACAGTTTCAAGGATTTTTTTGAGTGCCTGGCTTTCGGTATGCTGCTGCAATGAATTGAGTGATCGTAGTAACGGTACGCCTGCGCCTACCATTGCGCTTAACTCACGTGTGAATATCACAATATCATCAGACTTTACCTTATTGCCGAAAAAGCCACCAAATGATTGTTTCTTCTTGATTTCTCTGATGAGGGATACGCGCAGTTGCTGACCGACGAGTAGCTGCAGGGCAGCACTTCTGTCGGTCGCCTCTACTTGACCAGAGACGTGCTTTCCTTCCTTATTGGTTGCTTGGTAGCTAAAAAGTGTCACAGGTTATTCCTTTGTTGCCCTAAGGACTTCCTCGACGGTTGTGAGGCCGCGGAGCGCCTTGATAATTCCATCAACTTGCATTACCACCATGCCATCAGTAATAGCCTGTGTTTTAATGTCGTTGCTTGTTGCGTTGGCAACAATGAGCTTCTGTACCGCAAGAGAATTGCCGAGCACCTCATAAATACCAATACGGCCACGAAAACCGGTATTATGACAGTCATCACATCCATCTGGGTGTGCTTTCCAGAGAGTTGTAATGGTATTATTGGTGATTGCTATTGGCGTATCACCACCTACTTTCTCGTTTTTTGCCTGTTCCTCAAGTGTGTGGAGTGTTTGTATGTCTGCGTCACTCAGCGAGAATGTTTCGCGTAGCGCATCCATTTCAGCCTTATCTACAGTGTAGCTTTCACGACAGGTCATGCAGAGCCGACGAACAAGTCGCTGGCCAACGACGGCTCGCACGGTGCTTGCGATAAGGAACGGCTCGATACCCATATCAAGCAGACGTGGAAGACAAGTTGCGGCATCGTTGGTGTGTAGTGTTGAAAACACCAGGTGCCCAGTAAGAGCAGCCTGTACACCCAGATTTGCAGTTTCACCGTCACGAATCTCTCCAACCATGATAATATTTGGATCTTGACGGAGGAGTGCGCGAAGGCCGGAGGCAAAGGTCATACCGGCCTTCGGATTGGTCTGCACCTGATTGACTCCTGGTATCTTATACTCCACCGGGTCCTCAATTGTTGAAATATTGACATCTGGTGTATTAAGGGTAGTGAGGATTGAAAATAGACTAGTGGATTTACCGGATCCTGTTGGGCCGGTCACGAGTACCATACCGTTCGCCTCAGTAAGTGCGTCATTAATAGTAGTAAGAGACTTACCCCAGTAGCCCAAATCCTGCAGGGTGACAGCTTGGTTTGACTCGTTAAGAATACGCATAACGATCTTCTCGCCGTCAGCGATTGGCAGAGTCGAGACACGGAATGCGTACTGACGCCCAGCGAGTTTAATCTTAAAACGGCCGTCTTGAGGCACGCGTCGTTCGTCGATTTTTAGATTCGATAAGATCTTAATGCGGCTAATGAGTGCATTAAGTACATTCTTGGGTAGGCGGTTTACTTCGCGCAAGACACCATCGATACGATAGCGAATCTGGACGAAATCTTCACGCGGTTCAATATGGATATCACTTGCGCTTGAGCGGATAGCGTATTCAAGCAGCAGGTTAATAGTTTTTGCGATCGGTGAATCTTCGGCAATATCTGCCTCATCGACATTTTCGGCTGAGCTATCTTCCCGCTGTACGTCAATGACATCGTCAAGTTTTTCACTGACATCTCCGTTATAGTTCTCAAGACACGATAGGATATTTTGATGAGTGGCGATATAAAGCTTAAAATTATCACCGATTTGTTTTTGAAGAAAGTTAAGTGCCTGTACATCATCGGGGTCGTCCATGGCAAGATGCGCTGTGCCGTCATCATCAAGTTTGAAGAGGACTGCATTGTACTGCCTGGCGATGCGCTCTGGGATTTTCTCAAGTACTTTTGACGGTATGTCGTCGGGGTTGATCTCGATAAAAGGAATACCGGTGTAGGCTGCGTAGAGCTTGGTTAGGTCTACTTCATTAATTAACTCTCTTTGTACGGCAAGATCTTGAAGCGGCCGTCTTGACTTGGCGGCCTGTGTTTTTAGCTCCTCAATTTGAGTAGCGGCTAGCTTACCGCTATCGACAAGAAGCTTCTCCATGGTGATATCTGCAATACGCATAGTGCTTACGCTCTACTATACCGCAAATTATGGCTATTCCGCTAGTGTTTGAAAAGTAAACTAGCCCCAAGCTGGAGCTAGCCTTACGGGGTAACGATATTTAGCTGCCGAAGATAGCGCCAAGTACGCCAAATAGCAGTGCGACAATCCACCAGCCGCCAAAAAGGAATATCAAGAATCCAAGCAGAATCTTTACCCAGAGTGGCATTGCATGCGGGTTGGCTGGCGCCTTAAGTTCGGGATGCTTGATAACGAAAAGACGGTCGAAGATGATAGTAAGAATAGTGATGGTTGCTGCAAGAATAAAGAGCGCGGCAACGATACGGAAGTAGAGCTCTGGGAGCGATGAAGGGAATTCGATAAAAATCCACGGTAGCAGCGAGGTGAATGCAATGGCCACTGTGCCGGACGCCGCCCATGCTAGACCGCCAACGACTTTATCTTTAATATGTGCTGCCACAAGGCCCGAGATGATTAATGCGGCGATAATAGTCAAGAAGTAGGTGCTGTAAAGGTCACCAACAACCCTGCCTGGAACGATATTCCAGATACCAAGGATCGAGGTCATCATGCTGGCGACGAGTAGCGTGAATGTGGTGTTAATGAGAATTGCGCCACTTAAAGTACGAGAGCGTTTCACTGACAGGAAGAGAAGTCCAAGCAGCGAATGAACCATGATAGTGAGTGTCGTACCGAATGCACGCCCAACCGTATCATTAAATTCGCCGATAAGTACAGCCACGATTGATATAAGGGCGGATAAGACGAGGCCACCAATGAGTACGTACATAATGTACTTTTTGACTGGCATGTCTTTTGTCCAGTTGCTTGGTGGGGCTACTGTCTCTTCTGGCTTGGTATGTTCTACTGTTTCCATGATACTCTCCTTCTTTATCATAAGTATAGTTCATCTATGGTGATAGTCCAAGACGATTGCTATACTGGGAAACAGTGAAAAAAAATGTGAACGAGAATAAACTACGCATGCTTGGCGAACGAATCGGCAAGTCTGTACATGGTGGGCAAGTGATTGAACTTATTGGCGATGTTGGTGCGGGTAAAACCACACTCACACGTGCAATTGCTCGCGGCATGGATATTGCTGATGAAATTCATAGCCCGACCTTTACGATCAAGAACATGTACGATGGACGTGATGGTTTGCGCTTAGTTCACTATGACTTTTATCGGCTTAACGAGGCTGGGCTGATGAGTGACGAACTCGCTGAAGCAGTGAATGATGAAAATGCAGTGGTGGTGATTGAATGGGGTGATATCGTGGCTGACGTACTTCCCGCCGATCGAATGACGGTGACGATAGCACCAACCAATGAGGATACACGAGAGATGACACTTGCTAGTAGTGGCAAGCAAAGTGAAGCACTTGCACGGGAGATTGCATGATTGTATTACTCGATACATCTACGCCTGACTGCCGCCTAACTCTGGTAAAAGAGGGTTTGCGCACGGAATATGTATGGCAGGCTGATCGCCAGCTCTCTGATGGTCTACTTGCATTTCTTGAAGCGAAGTTGGGCGAGCAGGGTGAGTCTTTGGCTACAATTGAGGGTATTGGTGCAATGAAAGGCCCGGGAAGCTTTACTGGCCTTCGGATTGGACTGAGTGTGCTCAATGCAATTGCAAGCGACCGGCAGATTCCAATTGTTGGTGAAATGGGCGATGCGTGGCAGGATGTTGCTCTTGAGCGGCTTAGTCGCAGCGAAAATGACCAAATTGTTGTGCCAGAATACGGCCAATCAGCAAACATCACAAAACCTCGAAAATAAGTCACTAATACACCTTCCGCAGGCCACTGAAACGCGCTACAATAAAAGTAGTCTGTACTTTACCGACTGATGACATTACTAAATTTTGAACGAACCGTATCGCTTTGATTATTCATCGCCAAGACGAACACTTGGTGGGGCGGTAGGGGAAAGGAACTATATGATAGAGGGAATTATCGCCGCTATTGCCGGAGTATTGTTTGGTGTGGGCGGAAAATATGCCTACGACAGCCAGCAGAAAAACAGTGCCAAAGTAAAGGTTGAGAAAGATCTTGCCCGAGCCGAGCAAAAGGCGAGTGATATTATCTTGAAGGCAAAAGACGAAGCGGTACAGTTTGAGAAAGAGCGTCGCCGTGAGCTGAAGAAAGTTGAAGACCGCCTGGCTGACCGTGAAAGTGCCCTTGATAAAAAGCTTGACGAACTCGATAAACGTGCCGAAAAACTTCGCAAGGCAGAAGATGAAGTCGAGGAACTCAAAGATGAAATTCGTGATATCCGCAAGAAACAGCAGGAAAAGCTTGAAAAGATTGCCGGCTTGAAAAAGAAAGATGCAGCCGACAAGCTACTGCAAATGACCGAGCGTGACATTAAACATGATCTCGTTGGTCTTGTCGATAAACTACAAAAAGATGCCATGCAAGACGCCGAAGAGCGCGCTGCAACAATTCTCGTATCGGCTATGGAGCGTATGAGTAGCGAAGTGACTGCCGAGCGTACAGTGACTGCTTTGAAGCTTACGGATGATGAAATGAAGGGCCGTATTATTGGTAAAGAGGGTCGCAATATTCAGGCACTCCAGCGTGCAACAGGTGTTGATATTCTTGTCGATGACACCCCAGGTATGATAGTGATGAGTAGCTTTGACCCTGTGCGTCGTCAAGTTGCGCGTCTGACTCTTGAGATGCTCATGAAAGACGGACGTATCCATCCGGGTCGTATCGAAGAAGTGGTGGCAAAAGCCCAGAAGCAGATCGAAAAAGAAGTAAAACAGGCGGGTGAAGATGCGGCACGCGAAGTTGGTGTAGTTGGTATTCCAAAGGAAATGCTTGAACTACTTGGTGAGCTGAAGTTCCGTACTTCGTATGGCCAGAATGTTCTGATGCATTCGACTGAAATGGCGCACATCGCTGGTATGATTGCTGAGGAAATCGGAGCAAATGTGCGCACCGTGAAAATCGCGACATTGCTTCATGATGTTGGCAAGGCGGTAACACACAAGATCGAAGGCAAACACCACCATATTGGTGCCGAGCTTGCGAAAAAGTATGGCATGAAAGAAGATATTGTTCATGCTATCGAAGCGCATCACGATGACATCGAAGCGACAACGCCAGAAGCGCTTGTGGTACGTGTGGTCGATGCAGCATCTGCGGCTCGTCCGGGTGCACGTAATATTTCTGCGGAAAACTTTGCAGAACGTATGCGTGAATTAGAAAATGTGGCAAACAGCTTTGACGGTATCGAAAAATCGTATGCAATTTCTGCCGGTCGTGAAGTACGTGTGATTGTACGTCCAGAGAAGATTGACGACCTTTCCGGTATTAAGCTGGCACGTGACATCGCCAACAAAATCGAAAGTACCATGCAGTATCCTGGTACGATCAAGGTGAACGTGATCCGCGAAACCCGAGCAATTGAATTTGCGAAATAGCTAGAAAAGATTTTCTGGGGCGATCTTCCGCCAACGTGCGGTAAGATACTGAGCGCTAAACCATAGAAGCGATCCAATAGTGAGGATCGCTTCTATAAATATGAGGAGCTCATTGCTAATTTGGCCAGTTGCAACGCGAGTAAAGATAAACAGCAGGATAATGGGGGTAATGCACAGCACAAATTTGATGTACTTAATAATTCGAGCCGTCAAAATACGCTGCTTTTTGACAGGAATTTTTTGATGGTGGGTGACTATCGGTACGATGGCAGTTGCTGTTGACTGCACCGTTTTCTTACCGGTCTTTGCAATAGCAACGGGTAGGCGAATAAGAATAACAGCAGAGATAAGCACTACGACTATCGTGACGATAATGGCAAGTAGAAGGAGTAGCGGGGAAAGTGCACTTTCAAGCGGCTGCGGCGGCGCTATGGTTTGAGTCGGTTCAGGTATAAGAAAACTGCGCACTGAATCGTTCTCGAGCAGTAAAGGTAGGAGTGCAGCACCTGCCCATAGCCATTGAAAACAGAGTGAAATATATCCTAGACCACCGAAAGTATTTGCAAGCCGAGTTGTTTGTGTTTTCTTCTGCGCCATGAATACATCATACGCGAGATACTTGTGGTTGTAAAAGTTTTACTCAGAGAATGTTGATGCCTGCTTCGGCTGCAAAATAGGGAGCAAGCTGCATAAGCTGATCATAGCTAATAGTAGCTCCTTTTAGATCGGTAATGCCGTGTATCGTCTCAATTGTTGATTGAGATAAATCAACGGTACGCATCTTTGCTGAAACAAATGAGATTTTGGAAATGGTGCAACCGACAAACTCAACATTTTTAAGTGTTGCTTCATAGAAATCAACATCATCAAGTATACAGCTATCAAAGATGACATTTTCTAGTTTCGCAAAGCGAAAGTTAGCAATATCTAGTTTTGAATTTGAAAAGCAAACATTCTTAAATACACTATCCTGCGCTTGTAATCCACTACAGCGGCTGCTCTCAATTGCCACCGCTCGCCAATTTGAGTCAGTGAATTTACTGCCAGAGAAATTGCTATTTTTAACCTTGCAGTTTACTACATCAAGCTTACTAATTGCCGCACCACCAAAGTCCACTTTGCTGATCAAAGAGTCACTAATACTTATATTGTTGAATGTGGCATTAACAAGAGAAAGATTTTCTAGCTGAAGACTACTGCAGTCTTCATCATCAGTAAAAGGGATATGTGCATCGCCGATGGTAGTCAGGCTAGGGGAAAGTTGAGGCTGGATAATCTTCACTACACTCATTATGACCGATGAGCATGAAGGGTGGTAGCATTGATAATCGTGGTTTTTCTGCTACTCACGGCTACCTACCTCTTATTTTTTACGATTTTTCCGGACTTCTTTGAGCACTTTCTCAGTTTTCTTCTTATCGGTCTTTGTTTTGCGTAAATCTTCCTTCACTTTCCGCTCAAGCCGTGCCGACTGAATATTCTCGGCGCGCAGGATGAAGAGTGAGAGAAAGATCGCCTCTAGACTCACGACAATGGTAAGTAGGGAGAAGTCTTTATCGAACTGAGTGAAGGCGTTTAAGACGATCCATGTCGTAAACCATATCACATGAAAAATAATAAATGGCCCCGAGCCAAAAAATTCCGCTAACTTCTCTGCAAGTTTATTCATGAAATGCTAACCTCCTGCATTCATTATACCGTTACAAAACAAAAGAACCCTATCAAGGGTTCCTCGGAAACGGTAATTTCGTTCGTGGTCGAGATAAATATATTATTCTCAAACTACTTACCTGGATCTATAGTGATGTCGAAACCTCTAGTCGCTTATTGAAGGTAGCCTCGTTTAAAAAAACCGCTGCGTTACCCAGGGTTGAAGAAACTATTGTTTACTAACAATGCTGCACGGAGTGCTTGCATTAAGTCTTTCGCTAAGTATCATATAGCTATTAAAGCAACTTCAAGGGGCTAACAGCCATTGACGAACCAAGTTAAGTAGAACATTATAAGTTCATGAGATTACACTCCGTACGGATTCGCAACTTCAGATGCTACAAGGAAGAGGTGAGCTTTAATGTAGGAGACTTAACGGCGTTAGTGGGTGCTAACGACGCGGGTAAGTCTACGATATTGGACGCACTTTCTATATTTTTTGATGTAGCAAATGCAGATGAGATGGATGCCTGTTTACATGGAGATCGCGATGACATGGCTATTATATGTGAGTTTAGTGATCTGCCTTCTAGGATAGTGATTGATGCAACCTCGTCAACAACATTGCAAGAAGAGTTCTTGTTAAACGAACATGGAAGGCTTGAGATACACAGAATTTATAACGGAACACTCAAGAAGCCAAGCTCTAAGACATTCATTAATGCCGTACATCCAACTCACGAATCTGCAAAAGACCTTTTGAGCCTAAAGAGTCGGGAGCTGATATCTAGAGCAACAGACGTCTCTGCAGATCTCACATCTATTAATCAACGCATAAATGCCGAGCTACGCGCACTCATACGCGGCGCTATTGATGAGCTAAGTCCTGCATTAACTATGCTCGCAATTGATAGCCCTGGAGCAAAAGAAATATACCCAAAGATTCAAGAAGCACTTCCATCCTTCTTCCTCTTCAAGTCTGACCGTCCAAGCACAGACCAAGACAGTGAAGCGCAGGATCCTATGAAGGCGGCGGTAAAAATTGCTATAGAACAACAAGCAGAAAAGTTATCAGAAATTGCTACTTCGGTAGAGCAGCAGCTTGAACTTCTGGTTGCTGAAACATTGAGTAAAATTAGAGACATGGCGCCAGAGGTTGCAAGTGAGCTGCAACCAAGGATTTCACCGCCTAAGTGGGATTCGGTATTTAAGATTGCTTTAACGGGTGATTCTGAAATACCTCTTAATAAGCGTGGAAGCGGAGTGAGAAGAATTGTGTTACTTGGTTTTCTGCAAGCCCAAGTTGCTTCTTATAGAATTTCAAAACCTGATTCGGGTATCATCTATGCAATTGAAGAGCCTGAGACTAGCCAACATCCAGACAGACAACTTGCATTATTGAATGCCATGCGTGAAATTGCCGATGATGATGGCTTTCAAGTAATGTTCACAACTCATACTCCCGCTCTGGCTCGGAGGCTCGCAATCGAGGATGTGCGATATGTGGAAGTGTCGGAAGGATCTAGAGTCGTTTCTCCTGGTAGTATGACCACTATAGATAAAGTCCGTGATGCATTAGGTATTCTTCCTGATCACGACGTAAAACTATTCATTGGCGTTGAAGGGTCTAATGACGAAGCCTTTTTAAAGGGAATTTCAGAGGTCTTGTCACAATCGGATGAGGAAATTAAGTCTATAGAATCACTTGAGGCTGAAGGAAGAGTCGTCTTTATAACCACCGCAGGCTCAAATATTGGATCATGGGTATCGAGACTTAATGGTCTGAACATTCCAGAGTTTTACTTATTCGATAGGGATAACCAGCCTCCGCTTGAACCACACTATAAGGAAGCAGCAGATGTAATAAACGCAAAAGAGAACAGCGAAGCACATCACACTAGCAAGCGAGAGCTTGAAAATTATATACACAAAGATGCGATTGCATTAGTGCGCGGTGACATTACTCTACCCGAATTGAATGACTTTGATGACTTACCACAGATAGTTGCGCAACTTGTACATGAGGCTAGTGAGAGTACAAAGTCATGGGTAGATGTCGAGGAAGAAACAAAAAAGAAGAAGACTTCTAGTGCCAAGAAGTGGCTCAACGCTGAAGCAGTGAAGCACATGACTGTTGATATGCTGAGTGAGCTTGACCCTGGCGAAGAAGTGGTGGGGTGGCTGAGGAAAATAAGCCAGACTGCCTCTCAATAGCCAACGGATTAAAACCAGCCCTCAGGATAGACGAACCATATGCTCAACAGCACTATTAAGTAGAAAGCCGTAAGGATAGCTAGTGCAGAAGCTCTAGATGATTTAAGTGAACGCTTTCTAATATCATTTATGAATAGTAAGTAGGCTACAGTGACAATAATTGACCAGAAAATTATGTTAAGTGATATCATGTGACATCCTTCCTTTGCTTAATAATAAAATGGACACCCATTGCTAGGTGTCTTAAGCCAACAGTCGGTCAAGCCTTCTGCTTTCGCGTTGGGTGCCCAATTTAAGGCTCGAACGACACGGATGTGCAGTGACTGATTGTTGACTTAAGACTCTATGATTATACGACAGGTTGGCGGTGATGATCCACCCCCAGGCCACCCAATTAGACACTTTGATTAGATCAAAAGTAGGTATTAAGTGTATTTACCAAGCGTATATATTGCTCAAAAATGCGGTATTCAGTAAATTTTTACATATTCCTTATAGGGGTCAATCTATCCCCGCGGACGTATACACACAAAAGTGAAAAAATGCTAAAATAATATTAACAACTTGGTCATCGGCTGCAAAACTAGCCAGTGACGATTCGAGAACAACGCATCAGTCGGATCATAAAAGAGCTTGAGGGTAATCCCGAGCCTAATCTTAGTATTACCCAGCTCATTATGGTTATCGAATACCTAGAGAAGCTAAAAAAGAAGATTGCAAAGAGCGAAGAAAAAGGTACATTTATTGATGGCATTCGTGTAATTTTCTAATAGCCTAAAAGTTCTCAAACCGTAATACACTAGGTATATGGATATGGAGAACGAACTTCAGGCATTTATGAGGTCCCTGAAAGGAAATATTGATGAGCCTGAAGAAGCTAAGCTGTCAGACATTAAGTATGCCGTGTACGCTCGTAAGTCAACGACAGATGATGAAAGACAAGAGAGGTCTATATCAGATCAGGTAAGGGAGTGTATGGACTTCCAGGTGAGGCCGAATAATCTTAAGGTTGTTGATGTCGTAGAGTAGACCTTCTCTACAAAAACACCGACTACTCGATTTAAGTTCAATAAGCTCATACAGGACATAGAGAACGGTAAGGTGACTGGGCTTGTTGCGTGGCATCCCGATCGTTTAGCGCGCAATATGAAGGAGGCGGGAGAGATTATTGATCTACTTGCGCGTGGTATATTGAAGGACCTAAGGTTTGCTACATTCACATTTGAAAACAACCCTACGGGAAAAATGCTACTTGGCATTTCATTCGTTCTTTCTCAGCAGTACTCTGAACATCTTAGTGAGTCCGTGACGCGGGGTAATAAGAGGATTACTGAGGACGGCGAGTATCTTGGCAAGATGCGACAAGGCTACTACATAAACGAAAGACGTGAACTTCAGCCAGAGGAAAAGCAATTCTCGCTTCTCCAACAGGCGTTTCGAATGCGACTCGATGGCGCCAGTCAAGTTGAAATTGTGAAGTGGCTAAATGAATCATCGTTTCAGGTAAGGCGCAAAGGAGGGGATTTGAAGCCCTATAAGTGGGATAAGGATGCTCTATCAAGAGTGCTGAAAGATCCTACATATGCAGGAGTTCTTCGTTATGGAGCGCATCACGTTATATTATCGGAAAAGTATGATTTCATTCCTATGATTTCCGTGAGTGAGTTCTTGAGGATCAACAAAGTTAAAAGCCTTAACTCTCCAAAAATTCTTTCGATTAAAAGAGATAGGCGTGCGAGTACGAAAGCCGACTTTTTGCGAGGTCTAGTTGATTGCGGGTACTGTAGCAAGCCTTTTAGCTCTGGGCTAGTGAAGAAGAAACTAAAAGAGGAGTATGTCTATTACTACTATTACAAATGCGAGACCGAAGACTGCATATTTAGGGGCAAGAGTGTACGCGCTCGAATTGTAATCGATCTAGTAAAGCAATTTTTCCATGAATATCTATTTGTTACGCGCCAGAATTATGAAGGCTACGTATCAATGGCAAAAGATGACCTTGCATCTCGTAGAAAACATCTTGATTCTGCTATGGCGCAGGCTGTCTCTCAATTGCATGAAATAAAAAAGATATATGAGGAAGAGAGGAATCTAGTACGTGAACACCCTGAGCTTGCAGCCCACTATCCGCTAGATGAACGACAGTCATCTATTGCTAGGCTGGAAGAACTAATTGAGAAACAGAAAGCTCAAAAGAAGGTGTTAAACGAGGCCATCCTACCATTTAAAGAATATCTCAAACTATTTGAGAATGTAGGGGTTATTCTTGAGGAAAATGACAATATGACGCAACTAAATGCGGTAATCAAATTTTTCTTCTCAAACTTCACTATTAAGCAATTTGGAGTAGGCAAAAAACAGAGGTGGGAGATTGATTACAAACTAAAAGAACCCTGGCAAGGGTTCCTTGAAAACGATGAATTCGTTCGTGGTCGGGGTGAAAGGACTCAAACCTTCGACCTCTCGGTCCCAAACCGAGCGCGCTATCAACTGCG
>JASLCR010000094.1 GCA_030145955.1 Candidatus Saccharimonadales bacterium | reverse complement strand
CTCAAACCTTCGACCTCTCGGTCCCAAACCGAGCGCGCTATCAACTGCGCCACACCCCGATAGGTGTATATTACCTCGACGATTATAGCTCAAATGTTCGAAAATTTCCAGTGGTATAATGGAAGTATGAAAGAAGTACCGTACGAAGCTCCAGATTTTGCCCTTGAAGGGGTTGATGGCAAAACGCATAAACTCGCAGATTATAAGGGGAAGTGGCTCGTACTCTACTTTTATCCAAAAGATGATACCCCTGGCTGTACCACTGAAGCCTGTAGCTTTCGCGATGCGCGCGATGACTTGACCAAGCTTGGTGCTGAAGTAGTCGGCATTTCAAAAGATGAGCCTAATTCTCACGAAAAATTCAAAACAAAATACAATCTTGATTTCATGCTACTCTCTGACCCGGAAGGAAAAACAATCAATGAATACGGCGCATGGGGTAAGAAAATGTTTGGTCGCGAAGGAATTTTGCGTAAGACATTTATCATTGACCCAGATGGAATGGTGCAAAAAGTCTATGGTCGCGCGACACCGCTTGGTCATGGTGAGCAAGTGAGAGATGAACTCAAAAAACGCCAAGCTACCAATCCTCTGTAGCTTTCAATTTCGCGCTTGTCTTATCTTGGCGATCTCGTAAGGCGAGCGAAGAGTATAAATGCCAGTGAAGTAAGCAGCAAGACTAGTGTTGCATTTTGGTAGACGATATCGGCAGGCTTTATCCCGGTATCAGGGGCGCCAGGAATATTACCAGCAATTGTTGATCCAGCTACTCGGACAGTGTAGGGTCCGAGTAGGTATGTCTGGCTATCAGTGGTAGTCACGAGAACGCGTACAGTATGTAGTCCAGCGGGCAGAGCCTCAGGAAGTGTACATGACCAACTGCCATCACTAGCCGCGACTGTCGTACAAATAACAGGGTCTGAATGCACAGTAACTTTCACTGTGCTACCAGCGGGCGCCTGACCAGTAAAAGTAGGTATCTTTTTTATATACGGTTTTCCGAGTAGTGATTTACCATTTACTGTTGCTGAAGACATGTCAACAGGGGTTGACTGATGTGTAGTAAAGACTTGGATGCGATCGTTGCCAAGGTCAGTCACATAGAGCTTTTGATTAGCATGAGTGGAATAATATGGGCTGGAAAACTGACCTTCTCCTGAGCCTGGTTCGCCAAAAGTCGTAAGATAGGTATTATCTTTATTAAATATGTGTACCTTATCTTGAAAATCAATGACGTATACATTGTCATGCTCGTCTATGGCAAGGCCTTCGGCGTAACCAAAAGCTCCACCTGCTGTGCCTATTCCATCGAGTTGTGCCAGGTGATTGCCGTCTGAGTCATACTTCTGTACGTAGTTGTTCCCGTCAGTAACGTATATTTCATCCTTGGAATTAATTGCGAGTGATTCAACATAACTAAGTTCATTGTTGCCGGTACCATTTGTGCCGAATTTTGAGACGAATTCGCCGTTAGAGTTAAATTTTTGGATCCTACCATTTGTGCCATCGGCGACGTATAGGTAACCGTTACTATCTATACCGAGTCCTTCTGCAAAAGTGAATTGACCATCACCTGTCCCGCTACTTCCAAATTTCAATATAAAGTCACCATTAGGCGTAAACTTCTGGATGCGGTTATCTCTGTTGTCACCTATGTATACATTGCCTTGCTTATCTATGGCAATGCCTAGGGGACGATTAAACTGACCGTCACCTGTGCCTATTGACCCAAAGCTAGAGAGGAGATTATAGTCCTTGTCAAATATAGAAATAGCATCACGTCCTACTACGTAGATGTTGCCCGTTGTAGGTGACACGGCTAGATTTTCCGCTTCAATCTCAATTGATCGTTCATACATTACGGTAGGAATGACGGGGCTTGCAGCGGATACGGACTGACCGAGAAGCTGGATACAGGCACTAACAGATAAAATCGCGATGGGTATAAATAGCATCATGGAGCGATGGAATTTCTTTATTGACAGTCGAGTATGATGCATATGCTAACCAGTATACATACTGCTTTTTGGTGCGTAAAGCTAGCGTGGACGTTTCAGCGCGACTTCTCGTGCCTTTTCGGCAAAACGGTCGTCGATAACAGTTGGCGTAAACTCGCTGTACTTACGTGTGGCGGCTTGCTCAATTAGCCAATCGGCGAGTAGGGGATTCTTTGGTAGAAGTGATCCGTGTAGATAGCTACCAATTACATTTTTATATCGGGCACCTTCAAACTCATCTTGCCCGTTGTTGCCGGCGCCGCGAAGTACTTTGCCAAGCGGCTGTACATCTTTACCAAGATAGGTGAGGCCGCTATGGTTCTCGTAGCCAATAATCTGGCCAAATTCAGCGCTTGCGGTCGTAATATTGCCAATGAGCCGCTCTGGCCCGCCGTGTGTTTCAATATCAAAAACGCCTATACCAGGTATTGTGTCTCCGTCTTTTGTTTTAAAGAAGTTGCCAAACAGCTGGTAAAGTCCGCAAATAACGAGCATAGGTACATTATTTTCTGCCAGCCCCTTAAGCTTTGGGCCAATCTTTTGCAGATCATCTTGAATAATAGATTGGCCTGAGTCTTGGCCACCACCGCCAACAACCAGATCTAC
>JASLCR010000074.1 GCA_030145955.1 Candidatus Saccharimonadales bacterium | reverse complement strand
CGACCGGATTCGAACCGGCGATCTCCTCCGTGACAGGGAGGCGTGATAGGCCAACTTCACTACGAGCGCATACCGTTAAGCTCACTGTATGATATCAAATTATCAGAAGTGGTGCAACAGATACGGTTGTTTTTATTTATCGTGATAGACTGCTATAATGACTACTGATCTACCTAAGGAGTTTGCCGCTGTAGCTCAGCTGGTAGAGCGGCGCTTTCGTAAAGCGTAGGTCACCGGTTCAAATCCGGTCAGCGGCTCCATTAATACTACTATGACAACATCAATCACCTCGACATTTAAGCAAATCATGAAGGACAGGCCTGTATTTATGCTGTGCCTCGGTATTCTGGCTCTTACGGTGGCATTTATTATTTATTTCAGTTTGCGCCTTTCGGTGCGAGAACTTCAGATCGCTACCAGGTTCTCTGACTTTGGCGAAACACAGCTTTACCGTAATAAGTGGTACTATCTTCTTAATTTCATCGGTATTATCGGCGTAATAACGACCGCTCACATTGCTCTAATAGGTAAGTTGCTGGCAAGAGAGATGCGTTCTTTTGCTGTTGCACTGGGCTGGCTAACCATTCTAATTATCATCGTCGGCTTTCTTGTAACCTACTCCGTATTTGGTGTGGCATATTTAACGTAGGAGGATGGGAAGATGGCAGACTTAGAAATTCCCCTAGGAAAACGTACTCGCCAGTATCGCTT
Organism: Candidatus Saccharimonadales bacterium; assembly: GCA_030145955.1. Lineage (GTDB taxonomy): Bacteria > Patescibacteriota > Saccharimonadia > Saccharimonadales > Saccharimonadaceae > JASLCR01. The sequence goes on along the minus strand of JASLCR010000074.1, from coordinate 3,306 downwards.
CTTTGAAATGGTGCCAGGCTTAGTGAGCTGGGGGGCCTTGATTATCCTTGTTGTCCTTGCGGTGGTAAGCCCGGTACTCTGTGCAGTGTATTTGCTGCTTATCTTTACAACCACACTTATGAAAGCGGTTGGTGTGGCATATCATACACTGCGTGGCAGTAAGCGGCTCCATGAAGCTCAGAAGCTTGATTGGCGCAACCGGCTCGATAAACTTGAAGATGTAGACTCTATAGATTTAGCGCATTTTCGGCAGTCGGACTCATATTTTGATCAGCAGTATGCCCGAAAGCTAGAACGCCTAATAGCAAGCGGGGAAGCCTACCCGAAGCCCTCTGAGATATATAATGCAGTCATCGTGCCAATGTACAACGAAACATTTGATGTGCTCGATGGAACAGTGCAAGAGATCAGCCAGGGGTCATATGACAATAAGCATCTTATCGTTATTATTGCCTATGAAGAGCGTGGTGGAGAAGAGGCACACGCCGTTGCCAAGAAAATCGAAGCGAAGTATAAAGATACCTTCTTTAGTCTTGCGGCAGTAATGCACCCAAAGAATTTACCAAATGAGGTAATTGGCAAAGGGGGTAACATTACCTTCGCTGGAAGGCGACTACAAGAGCTGCTCGATAGCAAAAAAATTGCTTACGATAACGTCATTGTCACGACCCTAGATAGCGACAACAGGCCACACCGACAATACTTTAGTTACGTTACACTTGAATATATCGTTCAACCTCAGCGGAAGCGCCTATCGTTCCAGCCTATCTCGCTCTTCCTAAATAATATTTGGGATGTGCCAGCCCCTATGCGTGTTGTTGCGACTGGTAACTCTTTCTGGAACATCCTCAGCGCTATGCGCCCACATACACTCAGAAATTTTGCTTCGCACTCACAACCAATGAATGCCTTGGTAGAGATGGATTTCTGGAGTACAAGGACGATCGTTGAAGACGGTCATCAGTATTGGCGCAGCTATTTCCATTTTAAAGGGGACTACGATACTGTGGCTGTCTTTGTGCCAATCTATCAGGATGCCGTGCTGTCGGATACCTATATAAAAACTTTAAAGGCGCAATTTGTACAGCTTCGGCGCTGGGCATACGGAGCTTCAGATGTTCCGTACGTTGCAACGCGGCTATTTACCAAGAAGCGCCAAGTGCCTTTTTGGGCGGGATTCACCCGTATGATCCGCTTACTTGACGGTCACGTGACATTGGCATCCATACCACTCCTTGTTGCGTTTGGCGGCTGGGTTCCTTTGCTTCTTAATTCCGAGGCAACGCGTGATGTTGCGGCTAATCAGCTACCAGAGGTACTTGGGGTAATGCAGCGTTTTGCAATGATTGGATTGATTGTTACTGTCTTTTTGGCATTTAAGATGCTACCCCCGCGTCCTGCCAGATATAAACGTCGTCGATCAGTTGGGATGCTTGCACAGTGGATACTGATGCCAGTTACCTCAATCGTCTATAGCGCAGTGTCCGCTTATTATTCTCAAACGAGACTACTCCTTGGGAGGTATATGACCAAGTTTGATGTCACCGATAAGGCGATAATGCTTGCCACAAAAGATGGAGAGATAGTCGACATTAAAAAATAGAGAGCGTACGCTCTCTATTTTTGTAAAGCAACCGGTTGGACTAGCGCACTACTAATGTTTATCGGTAGTTCGTTGCTTTGTCTTCTGGCGCTCTTCGTGTAGGGTGCGATTGTATTCAAAGCTGAGTGAAAACGACTCCAACTTTGATTTTTTAATGGGTGTGCTACCAGTGGTAGCGGGGTGTGTTGTATTCATCACGACTCCATATTACCATATCGTAATGCTTATGTCAATAGAACACTGTGCCTGTAGATATATCACAGTGCGCATATTAATGGGCGAGTCTAAGTAAAAGACCCAGTGGAAAACTTATGCGCTTCTGTGTGTAAAATAAAACCCTCCTGCTTCCAGGAGGGTTAATTACTATACATGGTGGTCCATGTGCAAAATAATTTACACCTTATCCGGCTGGAAGTAGCTCGATACCGTGGAGTAATTGGTCATCTCTATAACGTTGACTCGCATTCAACAAAACTAAAGAGAAGGTGATATCCCATTATAAATCTACACCCGCTTACCGGTAGAGGGATCTGAAAGTTCTTGACATATAAGCATAAGTGTGATAGTATGCTAATAAATCGCTCGTTAATAACAAAAAGGAACCACCACAATGAACGAAAAATTTAAAACGGCATATAATGACCTCGATGAACTGGCGCATGACAGAAGTAGTCAAGAGAACGGTCAGCCAATGCTTGTAGAAGACCCTGAGGAAGCCTATGAAGTGGCACATGCCACAAAAGGCATGGAAGAGGAGTACCGTAGGGCGTTAGGCGGCTATGCTCGTGTTGCAGTAAGTGATTCAGATAACTGGGATGCACGTGAAGACAGAATGAGGGATACCGTTCGTCAGCGTATTGAAACTGATAAGCTTGGCGATTTAGTAAGTGAAGCTTACAAAAATGGTGCTGAATTCCTTGACCTCTCATCGGATGAGTTTACTGATACGCTGACTGAAGCACCTATATACCGCAAGAGCGCAATTGTTAAGGCTCGCAAGGCAGTACCCGGTGAAGTAGTTGTTACCGTAACACCTGATGGTGTTGAAGAGGGAACAAACACTGCTGGCGAAGACGACCATGTTGTAACTGGTGCTAACGGTGCAGACTTTATCCTACCTGGGGAGAAGTTCAATAAGTTATACGAAGAGACAGAGGAGAGTGGAGTATTCCAATCTCGCGGTATGGCGCGTATCATCGATAATCCAACGGGTAAGAAGATTGGTATTCTAGCTCCTTGGGGTGAAATGCAATACGGCGACAGCGAATCTAAAATTGCTGTGCAATATGACCCACAAAATCCAGATGTAGTTGGTGCCGACCGATACATTCTTGATAAGACTGAGTTTGCAGCTTACAAAGAAGCTTAACAACACTTAGCAAATAAAAAATAGCGGCAATATCTGTCGCTATTTAATTTATCCACTAACTGCTATCAATTCGTAATATTCTGGTGGGCGATAGAGGATTCGAACCTCTCACCTCGTCAACGTCAATGACGCGCTCTAGCCAAATGAGCTAATCGCCCGTAAACCTTCGTTATTGTAGCAAACAGGGGCGGATGTTGCAATTAACAGAGATATTCGATACTATCGTACTAAGCAATGACGCGGCCTAACCATCCGCTGAGCACGTCAGGAGCGATCGCAGACAGACGATAAATGAATGCGGTAAGAGAATAGCCAAGGTGGAACCGCCTGTTTA
>JASLCR010000035.1 GCA_030145955.1 Candidatus Saccharimonadales bacterium | reverse complement strand
GGGCGAATGGAGCATCGGTTGAATGCCGTTGGTATTTTTACGCCGCTTGATTTCTTAGATGCGAGCGAAGAGACGCTACGTCGACAAGTATTTAAAAGCATTGATGGAACGTATTGGTACAAGCGACTCCGTGGCTGGGAAGTAGATAAGCGCGATTTTCCACTGAAAAGTGCAGGGCGACAATATGTGTTGGAACGCTATAAAATGCCGCGAGCCGAAGTGCTGCAACGGCTTCATCATCTGTGCGAAGAAGTAGGCTGGAAAGTGCGCTCTCAAGGCTTGGTCGCTCGTGGTGTTCGCGTGCATGCCAGGGGATATCACCACGAGGGAACTGGCTGGGGTGGGAAGTATTGGCATGCTCGCCACATGGCTACCCTGCCCTTTTTCTCGAACCAAGCAATCTACGAGCAAGCGGCTCAGCTGTTTCAGTCGGCGCCTCCACTCGTAAAAGAAATCGGCGTAACCTGCTACGAACTCAGTGAGCCCGAAGATAAACAACTCAGTATCTTTGGTGATGAGTTGGCACGTGACCGGGCAATAACAGGAGCGATTGACGAGATCAATGGTCGCTATGGAAAACGGGTCATTCACTCAGCCGATACACTTCCGACAAATATGATGGTGAAAGAAAAAATTCCTTTTGGTAGCACGCGGTATATGTAGAGCGCTGGCGTATAATATAAGGTATGAATAAACGAACCATTATGATTGGTGCTGTTGGCGGTATGACGATTGGTGCAGTGACACCCATGCTCTGGGGTGACTATAATTCTTTCGGTGTTGCCAGTGTGTTAATGGGGATGGTCGGCGGTTTCCTGGGGATATGGCTGGCAGTATGGCTCAGTAAGCGGCTCGGATAAATCTGGTGAAGCGAATTGTTGCGGTATCAGGCGGGGTGGACTCGGTGGTGTTGCTCGATATGCTCGCTCGCCAGTATGAGGCCGGCCAGCTTGTGGTTGCGCATTTTGAGCATGGGATTCGTGGGGAAGAGTCGAAAGCCGATGCACGATTTGTGGAGAAATTGAGTCAAAAATATAGATTGCAATTTGAAGTTAGCTATGGAGATTTGACTAAAACTACGTCTGAAGCTGATGCGCGTAAGGCGCGCTATGATTTTCTTCGTTCGGTTGCAAGAAAGTATGATGGCACGATTGTGACGGCACATCACCAGGATGATCTAGTAGAAACAATCGCGCTTAATATTTTACGAGGCACAGGCTGGCGAGGGGTGGCAGTACTTGATAGCAGCGATGTTGAGCGACCACTTCTCTATCTAACAAAGAAGGACATCTATAACTATGCGCTTGAGCATCAACTTGAGTGGGTAGAGGACGAGACCAATCAGACAGATATATATACGCGCAATCGGTTGCGTCGAACTTTGTGGCAATTATCAGCGGAGGATAAAGAGCGGCTACTGGCTTTGTACGAAAGCCAGAGGCAGCTAAAAGGAGAAATAGATGCAGAGTTGCGCTATTTCAGCAAGATAAAATCACGCTATTTCATAACAATGCTGCCGGTAAATGCTGCGCTTGAGTTGCTACGGCATCTGACAGAAGCGCGTTTGACTCGGCCTCAACTCTCGCAGTTATTACTCGCGATCAAGACCGCTCGTTCCGGATCACGGGCGCAAGTTGGTGGCGGTATATCGGTAAAGTTCTCGGATCGTGAATTTTCTCTCGAATCCATATGGAGTGACTAGGGGTAAAAGTGATATAATTTAAGGAATGGGCAAACGCTGAAATGGCGCAACAAGACAGGAAGGATGTAATTATTCATGGCAAAAAAACCGAAAGCTCCAAAACGCTCGGTCAGTAACACTATTCGACTGACACTTTTTTGGATTTTGATGGTCGTAATCGTATCGGCTGCATTTATGATCGGGGCACCTCGCGGTGATCTTAAAAAAGTAGCAGTTGCGAGTGTAATTGAGCGTGCAAATAAAGGCGAAATCTCAAAAATTGAAGGTCAAGGAGATGACCTTACAATCACGGTAAAGGGCGAGTCGAAGCCAACGGAGAAATCATATATTCAGGGGGGCGCAAGTACGCTTCTAAAGGAGAATCTCCTCAATGATAAGGGGCGAAATGCGGTTTCTGACAGTGCACCATCTCAGACAGGTGATACATTATGGACGCTTGCTAGTATCTTTATCCCTGTGCTACTTATCGGAGCACTTTTCCTATTCATGATGCGCCAGGCGCAGGGCCAAAATAACCAAGCGATGGGCTTTGGCAAAAGTAAGGCAAAGCTGTATGGCCTCGATAAAGAGAAAGTTGTGTTTGGCGATATCGCGGGCAACGATGCAGCAAAACAAGACCTCGAAGAAGTCGTTGATTTTCTGAAGCATCCTAAAAAGTATCAAGAACTTGGCGCCAAGATTCCAAAGGGTGTACTGCTTGTTGGTAACCCTGGTACCGGTAAGACAATGCTTGCACGAGCAGTTGCTGGTGAGGCAAATGTACCATTCTTCTCGATCTCTGGTTCAGAATTCGTGGAAATGTTTGTTGGTGTTGGTGCGAGCCGTGTGCGAGATTTGTTTGCAAAGGCAAAAAAGAATGCACCAGCGATTATCTTTATCGATGAGATTGATGCCGTGGGTCGTAAGCGTGGCTCGGGTATGGGTGGTGGTCACGACGAGCGTGAGCAGACACTCAACCAAATCCTTGTCGAAATGGATGGCTTCGAGACAGGCACAAATGTGATTGTACTTGCGGCAACAAACCGCGCTGACGTGCTTGACCCTGCCCTGCTGCGTCCTGGCCGTTTTGACCGCCGGACGAATATTATGCTCCCAGAGCGTAAAGATCGTGAGGCAATTCTGAAGGTTCACTTCAAGAACAAGCCAACTGACGATACAGTAAATCTTGATAAGTTGGCAGCCAAAACTGCCGGATCTTCAGGTGCTGACCTAGCAAACATTGCCAACGAGGCAGCGATTATTGCAGCAAGACGAAATGCGAAGAAGATTTCGGGTGCAGATTTGACCGAGGCATTTGAAAAGGTTGCGATTGGTCCTGAGCGAAAAGCAAAGGTGATGAATGACAAAGAGAAAGAGTTGACTGCGTATCATGAGGCTGGTCATGCGATTGTTGGCCATATTCTTCCCGACTCTGACCCTGTACACAAGGTAACAATCATTCCGCGTGGGGGCACAGGTGGTGTGACATGGTTCCTTCCACCAGAAGACAAAAGCTACACCAATGTTTACGAGTTTAAGGACATTTTGGCACGTGCACTCGGTGGTCGTATTGCTGAGAAAATTATTTACGGCAACGATGGCATTACCACTGGTGCAGGTAGTGACCTACGCAAGGCGACTGAAATAGCTCGCGATATGGTGATTGAACAGGGTATGGGCTCGAAGCTTCGCGACCAAGTATTTCATGAAGATAATGGCGGTATGGTCTTTGATAAAATTACGCACGAACGACCATATAGCGATGATACGGCAAAAGAGATCGATGCTGAAGTAAAGACACTGATGCAGGAAGCTGCAAAGCGCGCAGAGATTGTCTTGCGTGACAATATGGATCAGCTTCACGATCTTGCAAATGCGCTTCTCAAGGAAGAAACGCTCGAGGAAGATGCAGTTCTACGCGTACTAAAGAATACAAAGCTACCGAAAGAGGCGATGCTTCACGCAGCGTAAGGCTCCACTATGGGAAGAGTGCGAAGCGTTGTCGCTAAGGTTAACCAAAAGGTAACAGTTCAGCTTGCTGCGGCGCTGCTTGCTGGTTCGACACTTTTCTCAAGCCTACTTGGTATTTATAGAGACCGTCTTCTCAACGGTCTCTATTTGCCTAGTGCCGAGCATGCCGGCTATCCAGTGGGTATTGACGCGTATACCGCAGCGTTTATGATACCGGATTTTATGTTTTTTATTCTTGTATCCGGTGCGTTGAGTGTCACATTCATACCTGTGTTTAATCAACGTTTGGTATCGGGTAATAAAAAATCGGCGTGGGAACTTTCAACTAGTTTAATTAACCTGATGGCAATTGCCACGCTGATTACATCAGTTCTTATTATCATTTTTGCCGATCCACTTGTGAGTTATGTTGTTGGTTCGGGACTGAGCGAATCTGGTCATGAGCTTGCGGTAAGTATGATGCGCGTGATTGCCGTTAATCCCTTTCTTTTTGCAATTGCCACAGTGATTGCAAGTATCCAACAGGCAGTAGGACGGTTTGCCTTTTATACGCTCGCGCCAATGATTTACAACATCGGTATTATTATTGGGGCACTTTTCTTTACAAATGGCATATCGATTTTTGGCTGGCAGATATTCGACGGAGGAATCATGGGAGTAGCGCTTGGCGTAGTGCTTGGATCAATCATGCAGCTTATCGTCAGTACGATTGGTTTGGTCGGGTTAGGCTTTGACTATCGGTTTAAGATCTTTTGGAAGAATAAAGGCTTTCGCCAAGTCTTGCGCCTTCTACCTCCACGCTCGCTCGACCAAGGTGCAGATTACTTGAACAATATTGTTGAGATGAACCTTGCATCTAATATGAGTAGCGGTGCGATGCGCTATTATCAGCAGGCGTCGGCACTTAGTATGATGCCGATTAATCTCATTGGTGTTGCTATTTCAACCGCTGTATTTCCGAAGCTGACCGAGCGACTTAACGAGGGGCGATCTGACCTGTTCCGAAGCGAACTACAGGCAGTGCTACGGGTGATTATTTGGCTGAGCCTGCCAGTTGCCGTCATTACATTTGCTACTCGCGGATATGTGGTTAGTTTCATTAAGCCGGGAGGTGAGCCAACTATTGCCACATTGCTTGGAATTCTTGTTGTAGCTATACTTTTCCGCTCGATTTACTTTATTGCTGCACGTAGCTTTTATGCGCAACAAGATACCAAGACGCCGCTTTACATCTCAATCTTT
>JASLCR010000009.1 GCA_030145955.1 Candidatus Saccharimonadales bacterium | reverse complement strand
CTTAACTAACCCGAAGACATGCTCTCCGCTCGACAATGATAGTAGCTGTTTAGAATATGTGAAATTTTATAATCATACAGCTGAAGTGGTTGATTTTACCGGCGTGCGGCTGCGTGTGGGTAGTCAGATAACGGCATTGAGCGGCGAAGTTGCGAGTGGTGCATATGTACTATTTCCTATTGCTCTGCCAAATACGGGCGGCTATGTTTCACTTGAAGACCGATACGGTCTTCATACGTATCAAAACACGGTTATTGAGTATCCGGATGCGAGTGCAACGTCGAAAAAGGGAGTGTCATGGGCACTGTTTGATAATGGCTGGGATTGGGGGGTACCGTCACCAGGCGGTAGTAACACAATGTTGCCACCTGAGAATGCTGGCAGGGGAAATGTACCTGAGCTAGCGCCGTGTCGTGCAGACCAGTATCGAAGTCCAGAGACAAACCGCTGTAGGCTCATTGCGACAACTAGCTCATCGTTACAGCCCTGTGCCGCTAATCAATACCGCAGTGCAGAAACAAACCGCTGCCGTAACATTGCTGCCACGGCGAGCTCAAACACTCTAAAGCCATGTGCGGAAAATCAGTATCGCAGCCCTGAAACGAACCGTTGTCGATTGGTTGACTCTGCGGCTGATGGCGTCAAACCTTGTAATGCTGGACAAGAGAGGAATCTTGAGACAAACCGCTGCCGTAATGTTACCGCTGGTGAGATACCGAAAGCAGACTTTCCGGTAGAAAAGATGAAGCAGCAAGCAGGTGATACGATAGGGTGGCTGGCATTTGCTGGCGTCGGCAGTATGGCGGCAGGGTACGGGGCATGGGAATGGCGCCGCGAGCTTGGTGGACTGTTTGGAAAAATCATGGGACTATTAAAGAAGTGAGAATTTTAGGAATTGATCCCGGTACAGGCATCCTTGGTTTCGGGGTGATTGATTTTGTGCAGGGTGAGGCAAAGCTGGTGACAGCCGGTGTGATTAAAACACCTGCGCATACGCCACTCGATGAACGATTGGAAGAAATCTTTGATGGGCTGAATGAGATTATCTCCGAGACAAAGCCAACGGTCGCGTCAATTGAAAAGCTCTTTTTTGCCCGCAATGTAACCACTGCAATGAGTGTGTCGCATGCCCGCGGTGTGGCGATGCTCGTGGCACGTAAGGCCGGTATGTCTATCGCAGAATACACGCCACTACAGATTAAGCAGACGCTAACAGGGTATGGTAAAGCCGATAAGAAGCAAGTGCAGGAAATGGTGCGCCTACAGCTAAAATTAAAAGAAATTCCAAAACCAGATGATGCCGCAGACGCGCTCGCAGCGGCAATTACGCATGCCATGATGGAGCGGTTTTGACGACTGCAACCAGCTAGACAAACGAGAAATTTGGTATAATACAGGGGATGTATCGCAAAGGAACATATACAAGGCAGCGTGGCCCCTGGAACGCAACAAAGTATTTTTTGAAGCGTCGCTGGAAGTGGTGGAAGGCTCTTCCGCTCTGGAAGAAGCTGCTGTATGTTGGCGGACCAATCTTGGCGTTTTTGATTATTGTGCCGATTCTGACGTACATGTATTATTTCAACTACATTTCTGATGTTGATAAGCTACTAAACAAGAATAATACAGGGGTAGTGCTACTTGACCGTAACGGAAAAGCCTTTTTCAGCAAGGGTAAGGCTGAACATCGCGACCTAGTGAAGCTGAAAAACATCTCTGACTATACTGAAAAAGCGTTACTCTCAGCAGAAGATAAAGACTTTTACAAGCATGGTGGTTTCTCAGTGACCGGCTATGGCCGTGCACTGGTGAATATGGTGACATCAGGCTCGATTCGTGGCGGCGGGTCAACATTAACACTTCAGCTTGCGAAGAATACGCTTCTTACCGACAATCAAAGTTTTCTTCGTAAGTATCAGGAATTAACTATTGCTGTAGCCATTGAACAGCGCTACACCAAGGATGAAATCTTGGAAATGTATCTGAACTCGGTCTATTACGGTGCCAATTCATTCGGTATTGAAGAGGCCGCCAAGACGTATTTTGATAAAAAGCCAAGCGAGCTCTCGCTCGCGGAAAGCGCGATGCTCATTGGAGTATTGCCTGCGCCGAGCGCCTATTCCCCAACGGTTGGTGACCCAGAGCTTGCAAAGCAACGCCAAACGTATGTGTTGAAGCGAATGGTTGAAGATGGCTATATTACCGAAGCCGAAAAGGACAGCGCGCTTGCTGAAATACTTCACTATGCTAAGCAAAAATCGGCGATTGACAATGAGGCGCCACACTTTACCGAGATGGTACTCTCAGAGCTTTACAAGAAATATGGTGAAGAGTTTGTAGAGCGATCAGGCTTCCAGGTGCAGACGACACTTGATTTGAAGCTCCAGGAATCAGCCAATAAAGCAGTCGACGATGGTATTGCTCATATTCAGGCCAATAATGGCTCGAACGCTAGCCTAGTGGCGATTGACCCTAAGACGGGTGGTGTGCGTGCGCTTGTTGGCAGTGCCGACTATAGCAATGAGAAGTGGGGTAATGTAAATATGGTGACAACGAAGCGTCAGCCGGGTTCGAGCTTTAAGCCAATTTACTATGCCGATGCGCTTGCTTCAGGAAAGATTACTCCAACGACGGTGATAAAAGATGAGCGAACCGACTTCGGTGGCTATAGTCCACAAAATGCAAGCCGTTCGTTCTATGGCAATGTAACGGTACGCCAAGCACTCAACTGGTCGCTGAACATCCCGGCGGTCAAGGTAATGCAAAAAGAAGGTTTGGATAACGCGATTGCGGCAGCTAAGAAGCTTGGTATTACAACGATTGACGAGAAGCGAAACTATGGTTTGCCACTTGCCCTGGGTACCGCAGAAGTGCCAGCTGAGGAAATGACAAATGCCTATGCAGCATTTGCAAATGGAGGCGAACAGTACAAGCCTAACCATATTGAGTCGATTGAAGATAAGTTCGGATCGCGTATTTTTACTCAACCAAAAGAGTCCCATCGAGCAATCAGTCAGCAGGGCGCCTATCTGATATCGAATATTTTGAGCGATAATCAAACACGAAGTAAGATATTTGGCAGTTCACTCAATGTGGTTGGTACTGATTATCGTACAAAAACAGTTGCTGTAAAGACTGGTACGACTGAAGACGCGCGTGATGCATGGACGATTGGTTATACGCCTGACATTGCTGTCGGTGTATGGGTGGGCAACAACGATAATACACCAATGTACAGCGGTGGATCTGATATGGCGGGCCCAATATGGAAGCAGATGATGTCCGCGGCAATCGGCACTGCAAGTCCAAAGTTTACTCAGCCCGCCGGGATTACTAAAGCCTCAGTTTGTACCGATGTAGGAGTTTTAACAGACGTGTTCTTATCTTCAAATATTCCAAAGGAATGTGAAAAGCCACCAAAGGAAGAAAAACCGAAAGAGGAACCGAAGCCTGAGGAGAAGGCAAAATGTACGGTTGCGGGCAAGGAAAGTCTGGCCGCTGATGATCCGAACTGCAAGGAAGAGATGTGTGCAGTAGCAGGGCTGGAAAACTTGGCAGCAAACGACCCGAACTGTGTAGAGCCTACCGATAGTGATGGTGATGGGGTTAGTGACGCGAATGATCAATGTCCAAATACGCCAAGCGGTGCTCCGGTAGACAACATTGGGTGTGCGGCTACTCAATCACCATCAAGTGGTAGTGGCGGAACCAATCCAGTAAACCGTGTACTGCCGCCTAATCGGCGTAACTAGTAATCTGTGTAATAATAGGTATATGATTGCACACGTACAGGGGAAAGTTGCCGAAAAATTTGCTAATTCTGTAATTGTCGATGTTCACGGCGTAGGGTATGAAATACAAGTACCACTTGGTGATTATGAGCATGCAATGCTTCACGACGAAGTGAAATTCTACACGTATCATCATATCCGCGAACAGTCGCAAGACTTGTTCGGGTTTAGCAGTTTGGCAGCGAAAAAATTGTTTGAATTGCTTATTACTGTGCAAGGAATTGGGCCGAAAGCGGCGCTATCTATCCTGAGTCTTGGCGATAGCGAAACGGTGCGAAATGCCATTGCAAATAGTGATACAGCGTATATTTCCAAGGCAAGTGGTGTTGGCAAAAAGTCAGCTGAACGCGTAGTAGTTGATCTGCACGATAAGGTCGGTTTAGCGCTCCGTAGCAACAATGACGTACTTGGCAATTCGCAGGTAGTAACAGCAAACGATGAAGCCCTCGAGGCGCTCATGGCGCTTGGATATAGCCTTAATGACGCCACACAGGCGCTTGAAGGCGTGTCGACTGATCTATCGACAGCTGATCGCGTGACGGAGGCATTAAAGCAGTGACGCAAAGAGTAAAGATTAGCACTTTTGCTCCCCTTGCTTCGGCTGATGTTGTGCGCGAGGCGCTAGGGAAAGCCGGTGCTGGTAGTATTGGAGAGTATAGTTTTTGTAGTTTTTCTGTTGTTGGAAAAGGACGCTTTTTGCCTTCCGACAAAGCAAATCCTCATATTGGCCAGCAAGGAATGCTTGAAATAGTTGATGAAGAACGAATTGAAGTGGTATGTGATAGAGCGGATGCACCCAAAATTATTTCTGCCATGAAAGAGGCTCATCCTTACGAAGAAGTGGCATTTGATATTGTACCTTTGCTGAATGAAGAGGATCTATAATGGCAATTGAACGAATAGTTGATACTGGCATTCATGATGAAGATAGTGACGAGCAGGTTATTGAAGTAACACTGCGTCCGCAAAATTTTGACGAATACATTGGTCAAGAGCGATTGAAGAAAAATCTTAAACTGGCAATTGCGGCGGCGAAAAAGCGTGGCGAGCCGATCGACCACGTGCTGCTTTATGGCCCGCCGGGCCTTGGTAAGACGACCATGGCAAGTGTGATCGCCAATGAAATGGGTGTTGGCTTGCGGGTAACGGCTGGTCCGGCGATTGAACGGGCTGGTGATCTTGCGAGTATTCTGACTAATCTACAGGATGGAGATATTCTCTTCATCGATGAGATTCACCGCCTAAGTCGTGCGGTTGAGGAAGTACTCTATAGTGCGATGGAAGATTACAAGCTTGATATTGTGATTGGTAAAGGTCCGGCGGCACGCAGTGTGCGGCTTGACCTGCCTAAGTTTACCGTCATTGGCGCGACGACGCGTACAGGTAGCTTAGCAGCACCACTTCGTGACCGCTTCGGGCATATCTACCGGCTTGAATTTTATACGACCGATGAAATTGCCAGTATTATCATGCGTGCAGCCAAGATTCTGGAGAGTGATATTCATCCTGAATCGGCAAACCTTCTTAGTACCCGTGCACGTTTGACGCCACGTATTGCAAACCGTCTTTTGAAGCGTGTGCGTGACTATGCCGATGTGAACGGTGATGGGATTATTGACACGGTCATGACGACCAGTGCGCTGGAACTGATGGAGATCGATGAGCTTGGTCTCGATCCGGCTGATCGCAATATGCTTCGCCAAATTTTGGAAAATTATGGCGATAGGGCAATCGGACTCAATACAATCGCTGCACTTACTGGTGATGAGACTACAACGATTGAAGATTACTATGAGCCATATTTGCTGCAAATTGGCTTTATTGAACGAACTCCTCGGGGTCGCATGGTAACGCAAAAAGCAAAACGACATGTTGATCAGAGCGAGACTTGATATAATAAACGTATGAATCCTGAAGGTCAAAACCAGCAGCCGGCATATTACGATGCAAACGGACAGCCTGTATATGCAAATCCAGTGCAGCAGCCCGTATCATCGATGCCTCCAGCGCAGCCACAGGTGGGTGCCGCAGCACCGGCAGCGCCAGTAAGTTCTCATGTGACTGCAGCACCAGCTGGGCTTGAAGGACAATCGTTCGATCCGCAAGCGCGTACGCAATATGCAAATGAGCCAGGAGTTGTGCATACGACACGTCAGATTGAGCCTGAAGAGCGTCCGATTAGCGATGAGTTGCGGCAGAAACACGAAGAATCGAAGCGTCGATATCCACATTTGAACTTAAGCGAAGGTGAAGTTGTAATACTCGATATTAAGCGCCATCCGATTGGACTTTTGCTTCCTATTTCCGCGGGGGGTATTGTTGCACTGGCAATTGTTATTGCTCTCATCATCTATCCAGCAAATCCAACTCTTACGGGACTACCGACATTTGGTGCATTTGCGATGATTGCAACGCTTATACTTGTGCTCGTCGGTATTGGAACATATATAGCAGTATGGGTGTACCTAAGAAATCAATTTTATATGACCAATGAGAGTGTGATTCAGGAAATTCAGCATAGTTTGTTCTCGAAGCACGAGCAGACAGTAAGCCTGGGTAGTATCGAAGATGCGAGTTTCAGGCAGAGTGGTATTTTACAGACAATGCTCAACTACGGTACGATTCGTCTGAGTACAGAGGGTGAAGAGACGACCTATAGATTTGCGTTTGTAGAAAATCCTCGAGCGCAAGTGGCTGTGGTGAACAATGGTGTTGAAGCATTTAAAAATGGCCGCCCAGTTGACCTGAACGGCATCGATAATTAATTTTTTTGCTTTCCAAGCCTGACAATTTTGATTCTAGTGAGTGCGGTTTTTCTTAACAAAGTCTTCTTCGTTTTCTAGATTGGCTCGAAGTGTATAGCCCTTACACTTGTCGCCATCACAGTCTGTTGGGTCGTAGTGATAGTTAGAGCCGGCACTTCCTACTTGGGCACCATCTGGATCTTTAAAAAGTGCGCTATCCATAGCAGTGAGGTTCTTGTCATCGATTGACCGTGGATAGTACTGGTTCTTGAAGTAGAATACGTCTTCAAGATTGTAGTACATGGCATTAATAGCTGTTCGTCGCTGTTCATCACGGTTCATGCTTTCATATTGGGATTTTTGAATAAAGAATACGCTCCCAAGGACCGCCAATAACACGATCGCAACGAGTAGTTCGATAACGGTAAAGCCACGCTGTTTCATTCTCTAAATTATAGCATAGGGCAGTTGATCTCGTGTGTGTCGTTCTGGTCAAAGTACCCAAAAAAACGTATAATAGTTCTAGAGATAAGTGAGGGAGAATTACGAATGGCGAAAAAGGCAGAAAAACCTGCAATACCGGCAGAAAAAGCAGACACAGAAGGAAAACTGAAGGCACTTGGCCTTGCAATGGATCAGATCACTAAGCAATTTGGTGATGGTTCAATTATGAAGCTTGGTGAAGCAAAGAAGGTGGATGTAGAGCTACTTCCGAGTGGCGCACTTTCACTTGACCTTGCGCTTGGTGGCGGCTATCCAAAGGGTCGTATTATTGAGATTTATGGGCCAGAGAGCTCTGGTAAAACGACACTAACGCTCCATGCAATTGCCGAGATTCAAAAACAGGGTGGTACAGCTGCATTTATTGATGCAGAGCACGCTCTTGATCCTGCGTATGCAAAGAAACTTGGCGTAGATACCGATAACCTCCTAGTGAGCCAGCCAGATAATGGCGAGCAAGCACTTGAGATCGCGGAAACACTCGTACGTTCAAACGCTGTCGATCTGATCGTGGTTGACTCGGTGGCGGCACTCGTGCCACAAGCTGAGATTGATGGAGAAATGGGTGACAGCCATATGGGGCTCCAGGCTCGTCTGATGAGTCAGGCACTTCGTAAGTTGACCGGAATTATCAACAAGAGCAAAGCAACGGTCATTTTCATTAACCAGATCCGTATGAAGATCGGTGTAATGTTTGGCAATCCAGAAACAACTACTGGTGGTAACGCACTGAAGTTTTACGCATCTGTCCGTATGGATATTCGTCGTATTGGTCAGTTAAAAGTTGGCGAGGAGATAATCGGTAACCGTACCAAGGTGAAGATTGTAAAGAATAAGATTGCGCCGCCTTTCCGTGTGGCTGAATTTGACATCATGTACAACGAAGGTATTTCAAAGACTGGCGATGTACTTGATCTTGCGGCACAACACGGTATTGTTGGCAAATCTGGAGCCTGGTATGACTACAAAGACGGCAAGATCGGCCAAGGCCGAGAAGCCGTGAAGGTTTACCTTAAGGAAAATCCAAAAGTGCTCGAAGAGATTGAAAAGGAAGTTCGTAAGAAGGTCGCCGAACAAGAAGCTTAGACAGTGACTATATCTCGCAAGAATGAGGGAGAAAAGGCTTTTGTCTACCATGAAGGTAATGATACAGGTCTGAACTGGGGAGTGTTTGACGTAGTCGATGTTGCGTCGAAATCAATCATTCGCACCATAATGGTTCGTCGCGGTTCTGTATTTGATGACAGGCCTAAGCTTGCGTCTATTGAAGATGAAGATTACTGATATTTCAGTTCAAGCTAGGAATCCTGACCGGGTGAATATCTCGGTTGATGGCAAGTATCGCTTTTCACTCGATATTCTACAAGTTACCGACCTTGGCATCAAAGTCGGTAATGAATATTCCGACGCTGAACTTGCCGAGCTTGAGACGGAAAGCCAATTCGGCAAATTGTATGCCAGGGTATTGGAGTATACACTACTGAGGCCGCATAGTTCGCGGGAGATTCGTGATTACTTATGGAAAAAGACGAGAACTACGAAATATAAGAGTCGGAAAACGGGCGAGATAAAAGAACGTGAAGGTGTTAGCCAAGAGTTGACCGAGCGTGTATTCGGTAGGCTTCGTGAGCGCGGGTATATCGATGATGAGAAGTTTGCTCGCTGGTGGGTAGAAAATCGTAATGTGCGAAAAGGTAGCTCGAGACGTAAGTTGGCGAGTGAACTGTCGCAAAAAGGTGTATCGACGGCAGTCATTGAAGCAACGCTTGCCGATTCCGGCCGCACCGACAGTGATGAGTTGATGAAGATTGTCGCGAAGAAGCAGGGTAAATACGCTGACGAGCAGAAACTAATCGCTTACTTGGCAAGACAGGGCTTTAGCTATGATGATATCAAACAGGCGCTTAACGCTGAGTTTGACGATTGATTGCTTCAGGCTGCGGTGTCTGGCCGCGGAAAGGGTTCGTGTAAGTATTGGCAGCTCGCTTGACTGGTGATGGTTCACGTTCATCATGAGTGATGGTGATCTTCTCGTCAGTAATCTCAGTGATTTGTGTGCGATCGATGAGAAGCTCTGTATCGTTGAAGCTTTTAAGGATTGGTCGTTTGACATTTATCTGCTTCACCATAAAGCTCTCTGGCTCGATGGAGTATGAGGATACTTTGCCAAGTTTGCGCTTGTTTTGATCGACTACCAGTTTGCCGATAAGTGAAAAATGAAATTCGTAGACTTCTTTGAGTTTAATGACATCATCAGCGCCGACAAACTCATCACTACTGTCGACAATGAGCCCTAGATTGCTCAGCTCGCGCACGTCTTGAATGAGTAAGAAAGAAGGATGGGTATCAAGTGAAGGCCCCTCAAGTTCATAGGCGATAATCATAAGATTTCGAGGATCAATCACTGGTGCCTTAGCGCGGGCTAATTGACCGCCGGTCTGGAGGCTCATGACAGGTACGTTCTCGAGTCGATTTGCTGCAATAAGCATACGTTTATTATAGCAACCCGGCGGGATTACCAGAAGGGTAAGAGTCGTCCACTTGTATCAACATTACTTTTCTTCGAGAGGCTCTCTATTTTTTTAATAGTAGCTTCATCGAAAGTGGTCGCAGTAGTGGTTGGCGAGTAGTTGCCGGGGTTATCAGTTTTACTGATAACATTAAGGAGCAATAAGACACTTATGATAAGTCCAGCGGCAACAATGAGGAAGAGGACGATGAAGCCAAAGCGATGGAAAAGGCGACTAAAGTTTGTGCTGAGTCCTGATAGTGATGTATGGGAAGAGGCGTTCATCTTTTTCCTTACTTAATATATATTTCTAAGTTAATGGAGTTAATCGATATAGTGTTGCTGCTTGTCTGAGGGGGTGCTGGTTGACCATTGTTAGGTGTACTTGTTGAGGAGGTGCCACTGCCACCTCCACTGACATCAACACCATCTACCTTGATCTTTGGCAGGCTTTGCTCAAGGTCGCGTAGGAATTGCAGGAAGTTGACGTAATTGTTTCTATCGAAATTAGTACCACTCTCCGGCTTTACGCTGACTGAGAGCTTGAAAGTCTTGCCTGTTGGACTGGAGGCTGCAGGTGTCGGTGTTGCCGTAGTACCAGCTGGTGCTGTTTGTTGCCCTTGTGGAGTTGTGGTAGCGCTACCACTAGAGCTACTACTGATACCAATACTAATGTTATTCTTTTTCGCGATACGGTTAAGTATTTCGCGCACGGTGAATTCAGGGTGGTTATCGGCGAGGCGTAGCTTGCTTGCGTCGTCGCGAGCTTGTGCGTAGTTAGATAGTTGCTTCTCGGTTACCGTCAGAGACTGAATGGTGGTATCTGAAGACTGTGCATCGATATTCTTTTTGCCGACGGAAATAGCGTATTCGGTGAGGACCTGATGGGCGAATGTGAAGCCAGCGACAACAACTGCGATGATAATGAAAAGTGAAGCACACAGGATAATCCTGAGTACGACCGCATTGAGGTTTCGTGTCTTTACTATCATTGCTTTGCGATGTCCTTTAGTAGAGTAAATGATATCGTCCAGTTTACGTCATCTCCGGATGTATCGTAGGAAAATGAGTCTACCTTAAAGTCTCTCACATAAGGTGAAGAAGTCATGCTTTTCTCAAGATTCTGGGCAGCTGTACGATCACTCAACTGTACGGTGAGGCTTGTTGGTTTAGAGAAGCTTTCACTGTTAAGTGACATCTGGCTAATCGTTGCTCCTTTAGGGAAAAGATTGGCAAAACGAACAAGTGCCGTGCTATATGATAATTCATTATTGAATATGGCATTGGCATCATCAAGCTGCGCTTTAAAAGCCGCTGCATCTTGCTTTACCTGTGCGTAAGAGCCTTCTCGTTGTTGGTTATCTTGCACCTTTGCTTCAGCAGCTGCCTGTACGCTAGTAAGGTAGAAATATACGACAGCTGTCGCAAGAGCAAGAAAGCCGGCGGCAGCGATGAG
>JASLCR010000068.1 GCA_030145955.1 Candidatus Saccharimonadales bacterium | reverse complement strand
GACCCATACGCTCACGGACTACCATCTTTGATGAGAATAATACGATCACACAGCCGTGCCACTTCCTCCATTTGATGCGATACAAACACCACAGAAGCACCCTTCTTTTGGTGCTCTTCGATAATATCCATCAGTAAGCGACGATTTACAGGGTCAAACCCTTTGGTTGGCTCATCAAGTATTAAAAGCTCTGGATTGTTCATAATTGTCACACCCAGCTGTACCTTTTGCTGCTGACCACCAGAAAGTTTATCAAGCCGAGTTTTTGCTTTATCGAGCAGCCCAACCCGCTCAAGATATTCAAGCGAAAATGCGCGGGCATCATGATGGCTCATCCCTTTAAGCTGGCCAAAATACACCATAACATCAATCACACTTTCTTTTTTGTATAGCCCACGCTCTTCCGGCAAATAGCCAAGCTTCACCTTGCCATCAACTGCATACGGCTCACCACCGACATGAAGCGTACCGGCCGCCGGCGTATAAATGCCAAGTAGCGAGCGTAGTGTTGTTGTTTTGCCTGATCCATTTGAACCAAGGAGGCCAAATGTTTCACCCTTCTTCACCACAAAAGACAAGTCATCAATGACTGTCGTTTTGCCGAACTTCATAGTGAAGTTCTCAATTGTAATAATATCCCCTGCCATTACTCTTATTGTAGCATGTGCGCTACAGCTTTATGTCAGGATAGATCGCTCTTGTTGTCTCGTCGATTTCATGACGAAGCTGCGGGAATGGCACACCTTCACGTGCAGTAATCCCTTCGAGACTCCAGAAGATGCGCTCGCTATAACCAAGTCCACATGCAGGTGGCATGCCATATTCGAGCGCTTCAACGTAGTCAATATCGAGCATTTGCGCTTCGTCATCACCTGCATCACGCATTGCTTGCTGCTCTTTAAAGCGATCAAGCTGGTCAATTGGATCATTGAGCTCCGAAAACGCTTTACACATCTCACTACCGCCAAACACAAGATTAAACTGCTCAGTGAGGCGCGGATCGCTCTCGTTTACCTTAGCGAGTGGCTGCATGAATACTGGCATGTCAATAAGAAATGCAGGACCAGCTAGTGTTTTGCGGTATTTTTTCCAAAGTTTATCAAGACTACGATTACGATTGTCCGCTTCTTCAACTTCAAGATTATACTCTTTCAGTTTCGCCTGGATGTCTTCCATTGACGACTCAAAAACATCAATACCATACTGTTCTTTTAATATTGCCACGAAGCTGATGCGTGGGAAGTGCGTACCATCTTTACCAAAATCTACCTCTTGGCCATTCACAAGCGTAAATTGACGTGTACCCCAAGTCTTGTCAGCGATATAGCGTATCATACGCTCAGTGAGATCCATACCTTGCTCCCAGTCAGCGTAGGCCCAGTACCATTCCATAGCATTATGTTCTGGCAGATGCTCTTCGGTATAATTTTCATTCCTAAAGCGCGCACCAAGATCAAACACCTTCTCAAACCCTGCGACAAGCAGACGCTTAAGCGGTAACTCGTGAGAAATACGAAGGTAAAAATCTTGATCGAGCGCGTCCATGTGCGAGACAAATGGATTAGCATCTGCACCACCAGCAGTAGCCTCAAGGACAGTATTATTAACCTCAATAAATCCTTCGTTTTCAAGGAAATCACGCGTAGCCTGCCAAAACTTACTACGACGAATAAATCGCTCACGAACATCGAGATTTACATTCATATCAACGTAGCGGCGGCGAAATCGCTCTTCTTTATTCGTCAGCTCTGTTGGCATTGGGCGAAGTGCCTTGGTAAGTAGATGTAGCTGCTTCACACCGACCGATATCTCACCTGTTTTTGTTTTAATAACTTCACCTGTAGCTTGAATAAAATCACCGGTATCAAGAAGACTCAACTGCTTCATGCCCAGGATATTTTCTGCGGCATTTAGTTCTGCAACATCCGGACCATGCAAGAAAAGCTGCACTTCACCGCTCTGGTCGCGAAGCACAATAAACGCTAGCTTACCGAACTTGCGAAGTCCCATAATGCGGCCCGCAACAGTCACTAGCTGGCCTTCAAGCTCGTCAAACTTGCGCTTAATATCACCAGCATGATGTGTACGCTCGGTTTTTGCCGGGTACGGATTAACACCAAGCTCTTTCAGCTCGGCTAGTTTGCGTAATCGCTCGTCTCGGTAGTCTTGTAGTGTTGCCATATCTGTTATAGTATAGCACGCCAAAAGAGATAATATCAGCCACAAAGTCGCAAAAAGCTATTGCTTTTTTATACCATATCTGATATTATGAAGCCACATACAGCAATAGATACAAAAACAGAGGTCACCTATGAGCAACGAAACCTTACCAGCACCCGCCGACAAGCTCTCCTCTGATATAACAAACCAACAAATCGAACTTAACCCCCTTGAAGCAACAATTGAAGCCAAGCTCAAGACTGACCTTGCTACAGCAAAACAAATTATTGATCATTCAATTGAGCAAGCGCGCAACCTACCCGAAGGAGAAGCCGGAGACAAACTTGAAAAACTTATTGCCTGTGAATTAAGACTCAAGCTTACCGCTCTTGTCGCCGCACGCAAGATGGACGATTTTCTTGATTTTGTCCCAGCAGCAAAGGAGTTTGTCGAGGAACTACACACCGTCGCCGAAACTACTCTTCACGAGGCAACCTTTAACTCAGATGCATCGACCATGGTTCACAATATAGGGCTAGCCGCTGATATTGTTCAAGATAAAGAACTCCTGCAAGAACTTGCCCATGCGCTTGAAGACACCAAAGATTACAACCTTGAATTACAAAAGCGTGCCTGCGAAATTGCCATTAAACAAGATGAGCTTTATAGTGTTACATATAAAAAACTTCATACTGGAAAAGCAGTCCTCGACGACTCTTTGATGTCACCAAAACCAAAACGAATCTTAAGCGATCACTCAAACCTGAACACCTACTACGGACATGTCGCACCGACCGCAAACTATACACAAGCTGACGACCTCTTTCATGAGACCCGTATGTTTGCAAACCCCGAAAAAGGCCGCGAAGAGGTATTTACTGCTGCACAAGTACATGAGTTGCACGAGCTACTTTAGAAAAGTAGCTCGCACTCCTCTCTAGCCAACTTTAACGATTGTATAGCTAATCTCGCCCTTAGGAGTTGTGACTACTGCGGTGTCACCTTCTTTTTTACCGACAAGCGCCACACCAATTGGTGATTCATCAGAAATCTTTCCTTCAATTGGGTTTGCTTCAACTGGGCCAACGATATGATAGGTAATTGCTTTTGAACCATTCTTGAGCTCAACCTTGCTACCGATACCAACGGTTGATTTTCGGCTCGCTTTGATAATTTCTGCGTTCTGAAGAATGTCTTCGATTTCAGCGATACGACTCTCAACAAGTCCCTGCTCTTCACGAGCAGCATCATACTCTGCATTTTCGCTTAAATCACCATAGTCACGAGCTTCCGCAATCTTATCCGCGATATCACCACGTCGCCCCTTTAAAACTTCAAGCTCTGCTTCAAGCTCTGCCTTGCCCTCGTTGGTGATCTGGTAAATTTTCTTCATTCCCCTTATCCTTTCTGTCTCTCGTCAAAGAAATGTTATAAAGTGGTGCCCTTGTGGGACACCACTCGAAACGATCAAAATCGTGCTGTAAACCCTCGCAGAAGTCTAGCTGTTTACACGTACACTTAGTGTATCAATTATGTGTTCAGCTGTCAATTGCTCAGTCTCACCAGAGGTGCGGTCGGTGAGTTCGTACTGCCCTGCATCCACACCACGATCACTCACCGTCAAACGAAGTGGTATACCCATTAGCTCTGCATCGGCAAATTTTGCACCAGGACGCTCATTGCGATCATCATAAAGTACTTCAATGCCGGCTTTAGTAAGTTCACCATAGAGCTCTTCCGCTCGCTGGCTACCCTTCTCGCCAATTGAGACAAGATAGACACTGTAAGGCGCAATATTCTTTGGCCAAATCAGCCCCTTTTCATCACTCATTTTTTCAGCAATTACACCCATAACACGCGTCACACCAATACCATACGAACCAATGTAAAGAGAGTGTTGCTTGCCATCTTCTCCAGTAAAGTAAAGATCCATTTCATCTGTCTTTTGTGTACCGAAATTAAAGA
>JASLCR010000032.1 GCA_030145955.1 Candidatus Saccharimonadales bacterium | reverse complement strand
GGACACCAACGAGGTGTGGTTGCAAAGAAGTTCAAGACCGCAGAGCTTGGAATGGCAGAGGGCCGCCGACAGACATTGCTTGGTCCCCAGCGGCTAGACCCCCCGGGCGTCCAGCACAGTGAAGCAGCCGTCATGGCTCTGATCGAGTCCAAGCTGTCCGCCCTAAAGAGAGAGGAGCTCATGAAGATCGTCGTGATCTCTCGGATCATGGGCGGCGACAGGCCGGTCAACCCTGACTCTCAGGCTCTGATCACGCTAGCCTCACGTGGCATTCGGAAAGTAATATCCGCGACACTGATTACACCGGCAAGCAACTCCTGAGGTGCAACGGGCGGGGAGACTCATCTCTCCCCGCCCGACGCAACAATTCTTCACCCCAGAGAGGGTATTTTTATTTTCTTAGATTACTCGGCCAATTTCATCAAGTGTCGTTTCACCCCTGAGCGCTGCAATCACGCCCACCTGCTCAAGCGTCAACATACCGTTCTTCTTAGCAACTTCTTCGATGGCTTCCGTATGGACATCCTCAATATCGCCGCGAAGGAATTTCTGAATATCTTCATTAACTACCATTTGCTCCATAATGACCACGCGGCCTTTATAGCCAAACGGTGCATCGTCGCTTGAAACCGGCTTCCAGAGCTTAAAATTATCAAGATCAATGTCATCAGGAATTGGTGCATCTCTCAGTACATCTTTCACCCACTTGCGCGTTGCCTCATCCGGCTCGTACTCTTGCTTCGTTTCATCGACTAAACGACGTACGAGGCGCTGTGCAATAAGCAAGCGAATCGCAGTAGAAAAGATCGGATTCTGCCCAATAAGATCGATCATACGGCTAAACGCTGCCGAGGTGGAATTTGCATGGAAGCTTGAAAGTACCAAGTGACCGGTGATTGACGCCTGGATCGCCGTTTTTGCCGTGTCTTGATCACGGATCTCACCCACCATCACAACATCTGGGTCGAGACGAAGTACCGAGCGAAGTCCATCGGCAAAGTGCTGACCACCCGTGGTATTGATTGGAATTTGAGAAATGCCAGAGATACCATACTCAATCGGATCCTCAAGGGTAATGATCTTACGGTCAGATGTATTGAGTGCATTAAGCATGCTGTAAAGAGTGGTCGACTTACCAGACCCAGTCGGGCCCACCATGAGCACCATACCACGGGGATGACTAATAATTTCATCAATTTGCTCGCGCTGCTTAGCAGGGATATTTAGTCGATCAAGCTGAAGCATACTTTCATCAAAGTTAAACAGTCGCATCACGGCATCTTGCCCATACATTGTTGGCACCGTTTCAACACGAAGATTAAGTAAATGCGTAGCCCCGTCGCGGGTAATTTCTTTTTGCATATGTCCAGACTGTGGCTCTGCCGATGCGATTGAGATGTTCGCCCGGCTACCAAGCGCACCCATAATCACACGGTAACGATCCTTATCGAGGTCAGCCACAGGGTGAAGCGCACCATCAACACGCATACGAACACGAATTACCGTCCGCTGGTTTTCGATATGAATATCGCTCGCCCCAAGTTTATCCGCCTGATCAATCAGATAGTCAAACACTTGGTCGGTACCGACAGAATTTAGTGTCTGTGATACCGATGCGAGCGTTTCGCTATCACCCTCTTTCGCAATCTCAATATCATCATAGATAACGACTTTTGGCGGGTCATAGCGACGCATGAATGCCTTAAAAGCAGAGCCGCTAATAAGAAAGAAATTAATGTTATCGCCGCGCTCGTTATACTCACGCGTCATTGTCTGAATAATCGATTGTGGTGTTTGCGAGGTAATAGCAAACTGAAAGCCATTATCCTCAGTTGCGAGGCGCAGCGGTACCATAAAATTGCGATACATATCAGGAATCGACAAAACGTCCTTGTAAAGTGGCAGATCGTTCTCAATGTCACGAGCATCGAGATAGCGTACACCAAGTATTGCAGCACGCTGCTGCGTTGACGCCTCTTCATGTTCGCGGCGTTGCTGCTGAATCTTGTCTTCGTCCATTAGCTTAAGTGTAGCAAAAAGCTCACGCTTTTTATAGTGGTACAATAGCAGGGATGCCAAAGATCACTCTTGTGTTACACAATATCCGTTCGACGCATAATGTTGGGTCTATTTTCCGCAGTGCCGAAGGGTTTGGCGTAGAGAAAATTATCTGTAGCGGCTATACGCCATATCCACGAACTGAAAACGACCCGCGCCTGCCGCATATTTCTGAAAAACTTACATCCCAGATCCATAAGACAGCGCTTGGTGCCGAAACAATGATTCCATTCGAATATTATGAGCAGCTTGACACCTGGCTATCACAAAATAAGATACCGTTAATTGCCCTAGAGCAGACACAGGATTCTATTAATCTTCGAGACTACACGCCACCAAAGGAATTCGCACTACTGCTTGGTGAAGAGGTGTACGGTATCGAGGAGCAGTACGTAGCACAGTGTGAAGCCGCACTTGAGATTCCTATGGTTGGTAAGAAAGAGTCATTCAACGTCTCAGTGGCGGCTGCAATCGCACTCTACCAACTAGCTTAAACTACTGAAGCTTAACAGCATCTTCGCCAAGCTCTCGGACGAGCTCGTTGATGAGCGCATCATTATCATCAACACGGAATGGCAACTTAATAGCCGACTTATTTTCAGCGCCAAGAACGAGTACAATATCAGATATTCCGGGGTGTTTGGCGCAAATTTTCTTAAGTAATGCGAGCCTCTCATGATCGTTTGGATCTTCGATATGCACAAAAAGCTTCTTCACTTCAACGGGTTTTGGTGGTTCCATGCTCACTGTTGCGGTTTTGGCAGCTGCGGCACGCATGACCTTCACTCCGCCACTTTGCGGCTTTGCTTTTGGTCGCTTGAGTGCACCACCAGTTGATGCGTATTCACGGAGTTCTTTTTCGCTGACGATAAAGATTTCTTGAGCAAGTAACTTTACTTCGTCAATGATATTACCATCCCGGTCACGCGCGTTGATTTTGCCACTTGCACGAATCACGGTATCAATCTCCAGACTCGGTCCTACTTGCTTATATAGATCAGGGAATACAATAAGCTCAGAGTCACCAAACTTATCCTCAATACCAACAAACGCCATCTTACTGCCCGCCTTTGTAATGATTGTGCGAAGGCTGGTAATAATACCCCCAATTGTCGTCTGCTGATTGTCCATGCTCGATGTCAGGCTACTAATTGGTACAGTCTGCTCAGAAAGATACAATTCATATTCATCAAGCGGATGAGCAGAAATATACAGACCAAGCAACTCGCGCTCCCACGTGAGGCGCTCTTTAGAAGTGTGTTTTACCGGAGCAGCCTGCAATGTCACACTACGCTTCACCGAGCTATCGTCGATTAAGTTACCAAATAAATCGGTCTGGCCGTTTGCCGCCTCTTTCTGTACTTTACTTGCAAATCCCTGGATCGACTCGAGGTTAAATAGCAGATCAGACCTGTCACCAAAGCTATCGAACCCGCCAGATTTAATTAATGAATCCCAGGCTTTCTTATTAAATTTCGTAGTACTGACGCGGGTAGCAAAATCCTCAATACTTTCAAATTTTGCTTCGTCACGTGCCCGCAGTATTTCTTCAACCGCATTCACACCTACTCCCTTAACCGCCGCCATACCAAAACGAATCTTATTTTCGCCTGGCACTACCGCAAATTCGACGAACGATTCATTAACATCCGGCGCCATCACATCGATGCCCATGCGCTTACATTCGCTGATCTCAATTGCCAGACGGTCAATATTATCCTCGTCGCTTGTCATGAGGGCCGCCATGAATGCGTCTGGATAGTGCGCCTTCAAGTATGCAGTCCAGTAAGCAATCAGCCCGTAACACGCCGCATGTGACTTGTTGAAACAGTAGTTTGCAAACTCTTCGAGCTGATCCCAGAATTTTTCAGCCACTTTTTCAGTAGCACCACCATGCTCAACCGCACCCTTCACAAAGTCCACTTTCACTTTACGCATGAGCTCGATATTCTTCTTGCCGACCGCCTTTCGAAGCGTGTCCGCCTGACCACCGGTAAACCCGCACCATTCTTTGGAAATCTGCATAAATTGCTCCTGATAGACCAAAATGCCGTAGGTGTTCTTTAAGGAATTTTCCATACCAGGGTGAAGATAGGCAATCGTTTCTTCACCATGTTTTCGCTTAATGAAGCTATCAATGAACTGCATCGGACCAGGACGATACAAGGCTACCATGGCAATAATGTCGTCGAATTCACTTGGCTTTAGCTCGCGAAGATAGCGTTTCATACCGGCAGATTCAAGCTGGAACACCCCCGTCGTATCTCCACGCTGAAAGAGTTCAAACGTCTTTTGATCGTCAAGCGGGATCTCACCGAGCACAATTTCGTCTTTATATACTTTTTTAATGATACGGAGCGCGTTGTTAATAATCGTTAAGTTAGACAGGCCAAGGAAGTCCATCTTGAGCAGCCCAAGCTCTTCAACCGGACCCATTGGATATTGTGTCGCTACAACACCCTTTTGTGCCATTTCAAGCGGTGCATACTTCACGATGTCATCCGGTGCGATCACCACACCAGCCGCGTGCACTCCGTGACTACGGTTTGTACCCTCAAGGCGAATCGCAAAATCAATCACCCGTTTCGATGTTTCATTTGACTCGTACTCAGCTTTTAAATCAGCATCTTCAACAATACTTTTTGAGAGTGGCACATGACGACCTTGAACTGGTGGTGGAATGAGCTTTGCCAAACGATCGCTCTCGGCATATGGCACTTCTAGTACACGTGCCACGTCGCGCACCGCCGCGCGTGCCGCCATTTTACCAAATGTCACGATATTTGCCACACGTGAATCACCATATTTCTGCGCACAATACTCAATCACCTCATTACGACGGGTATCCTGAATATCGATGTCGATATCGGGCATAGAAATACGGTCGGGATTTAAGAATCGCTCAAAAAGTAAGTCATACTTCAGTGGATCAAGATCGGTAATATTAAGTGTATAGGCGATAATTGAACCAGCAGCTGAACCACGGCCCGGACCAAAGATAATACCCTGGCTTTTACCCCAGTTAATAAAATCTTGGACGATAAGGAAATAACCGTTATATCCCATACGGTCGAGTACTTCGAACTCCATGTCCAAACGAGTGAGCTGCTCTTCGCTAAGGTGCGACCGAATTTCTTCATTCGATAACTTCTCCGCCTCCTCGACAGTTTTGCCGACATATCGTACCGCCATACCCTGGTAAACAAGTTGGTCAAGATACTCTTTCTCCGTCTCACCATTTGGCGTCGGAAACGTTGGGATCAAAATCTTACCAAGCTCAATTTCGACATCACAACGATCAGCAACTCTCTTCGTATTCTGAATCGCCTCTGCATGCGTTTTGCCCCAACGCTCAATAATCTCTGCCGGGTCAGTTACATGTAGCTCAAAGTCTTTCAGGCTCATGCGACGCTCATCGCTCAAATACGACCCCGTGCCAACACAGAGGAGGATTTCATGAGCATCCTGATCATCATGTGAAATATAGTGGCCATCGCTTGTCACAACGCACGGTATATCGAGCTCTTCAGAAAGCTGCATTAAGTAGCCATTAATTTTTACCTGCACATCCCAGGCTGTCTTACTCTCAAGATGGCCATGGTCTTGCAGCTCAAGGTAGTAGCGATCGCCAAAAATTGACTTGTACCACTCGGCAATCCGCTTTGCCTCTTCGTAATTATCTGCTCGAAGATTCTCGCCAAGCTCGCCACTCGCACAGGCGCTCAGCGCGATAATACCCTCATTGTGTTTTTCGAGCAGCTCATGGTCGATACGAGGCTTGTAGTACTTCCCCTCAAGCTCCGACATGCTCGTGAGATACATTAGGTTCTGATATCCGGTGTTATTCATGGCAAGTAGAATCAGGTGATAACGTGCCTTATCTTTACCAGGATCACGGTCGTGTCGTGAACGCGCTGCCACATATGCTTCGAGGCCGATAATCGGTTTTATTCCCTCGGCTTTTGCGGCTTTGTAGAATTCAATTGCCCCGCTCATCGTACCGTGATCGGTAATTGCACACGCTTCCATGCCAAGCTCTTTGACACGTGCAACTAGCTCTGGCACTTTTGTCAGACCATCAAGTAAGCTGTGATGTGTGTGATTATGCAAGTGAACATAATCAGACGCTGCTAGCACCTTCCCCATATATTACCTAGTATACCTGAGACCAAGTTGATATGATGCCGTAAAAAATACCTTATCGACGCTGCATGGCGTTGAGAACCTGCTGCACGAAATCGCCCACGCCACCCGGAAGATCCACAAATAAGCCAAGTATGACTGCACCAATCGCAATAATAAGCGCACCACCAATCACACTACCAATGCCAAAGAAAATACCTCTGAAAAAGTTGACAACAAAAATCTGAGTTTTCGAGCGATTAAAATCGTAAAATAACTCTTCGAGCACATTTTCTCTCGCGCCGCGCTCGTTGTCTTCCTTTATGCGCCTTACTGCTTTCTTCGCTGCTGCCATCGTTTACTCGTTAATCTACAGTTTATTTTTTACATTATCGACAGCTTCCTGGATTGCTTCTACTGTCTTATCTTTGATATCTTCGGCTGCGACCTTGGCATCATCTGCTTTTTGCGAGGCTTGCTCTTTCAATTCTTCGGCTTTTGACCGAATGTCTGCACGGGTTTCTTTTCCGCTCTTTGGTGCTGTCAACACGCCGGCGATTACACCGGCGACAGCACCGACTATCGCACCAATTGCAAGTTTATTCTTCATTACTCTCCCCTTCCTTTACGAGATACCTTTTTTGCACTCTTCAGTAAAAATCGTCCAATTGCCGCACCCGTCGCAACATTTGAAACATTTTGCGTCATTGCTTCAATGTTATTTGCGGCTGTTTCGGCTTTTGTGGTGACGCGGCGAATTTGAAGTGTTACCTTGATTAGCAAAACCGTCAAGATAATGCCCACGAGCAAAAAGATTGCAAGAAAGATTGAT
>JASLCR010000055.1 GCA_030145955.1 Candidatus Saccharimonadales bacterium | reverse complement strand
TTCGGAATATACCTCTCGATACCATGATTTTGATCTGTCTGCGGAAAGTCAGCAACAATCGCCTCTTTTGTCGTGAGCGATGAGCGTTTTTCACTATCCCTGCCGAGCGTGTATTCAATATCGTAGCGCGAAACTGTAAAGTCGTTAACAGACGCATTCGCTGGAGCTACTGGCAAGAGCAGCAAAGACATACTTGCAAAAATGATAGCCGCTAGCTTCTTCATATACGTCTCATTGTAGCACTGAACCGCTACTGTCGTAACAATAGCGGTTCAGGAATTTATTGAAAAGATAGAGAGAGTTTTACAGAATCGCCTCGATTACTGCATCGATCTTCTTGCTTGCTTCATCATTCAGCGGACTGCCGTCGAAATCAATATCTTTTGTGAGAAGAAGATTTGCTTCAGTCTCGATAGGCTTTGCCTGAATGAAGCCAGTAAATAGTGTACGTAGTTCCTTAATCGCCTTCGAACCACCACTCCAGCCGTAGCCAATAAATGCTACTGGCTTGTCGGTCCATTCTTTGTTAATCCAGTCGATTGCATTCTTCAATGTTGCGCTGTAACTAAAGTTGTTTTCTGAAGTCAGGAACAGAACCACATCGGCATCATTTACCTGGCCAGTCCATTCTTTTACATTGTCGTGCTGCGGAGCAAAATCATCTGCCGCAGGCGGTAGTGGGTGGTCATAAAATGGCAATGGTGTTGCCTTGAAATCTGCAACATCAAGCTCAACATCCTTACCTTCAAAACGGGCTTTTACTTGTTCTAAGATCTTGTCTGCTGCACGGCCTTCACGGACACTACTCAGCACTAATAGGACTTTTTTCATTTTTCCTCCATAGAAAATTTAACTGCTTATTACTATACAATATATAGTAAAATCATCCTAAGTTCAAGTCCTCAGCTGTACTTTTATCGATATTCCGGATTGTGGTAGCCAAAGTGTTCGCCTTTTTTCCAAGCATTTGGCAAATTACCCTCGGCTGGCAAACCACCAACTTCCTTTAGCCGCTTTGCGGTGTGCATAAGGTTGTATGTCATGAACGTAATATTACGATTGGTAAAATCATTTTCCGGACCACCGGATTTCTCATCAAGATAGCTCGGCCCAGGACCAACTTCACCAATCCAGCCAGCATCAGCTTGTGGTGGAATCGTAAAACCAATGTGCTGCAGACTGTACAGTACATTCATTGCACAGTGCTTCAAGCCATCTTCGTTACCGGTAATAATACATCCACCAGCTTTTCCGTAATACACCCACTGCCCTTTTTCATTGAGATCAGCCGAGTTTGCGTAGAGTCGCTCGATAATCTTTTTCATTTGCGAGCTGTTATCACCGAGCCATATCGGCCCGCATAGCACAACGATGTCAGCTGCTTTCACTCGCTCATAAATATTCGGCCATTCGTCAGTCGTCCAACCATGCTCGGTCATATCCGGATACACACCTGTCGCAATGTCTTGATCGATCGTACGAATCAGTTCCGTCTTCACACCGTGCGATTCCATGAGCTTCATACTTGCTCGAAGCAGCCCTTCGGTGTTACTTACTTCCGGCGATTTTTTCAGCGTACCGTTAAAAAATATCGCCGACAAACCTTCGAATTCTTTATCCATGCAACCCTCCTCGTTATATCTATTGTACTCCGAGGATCATGTACGGAAAAGTTAGGCTATGTGCTCTTTTAAACTAGCCTCGAGCGCCACTTTTGGCATTAGACCGATAAGACGGTCGACGATTTTACCATCTTTAAAAATCAACATATTTGGAATACTCTGAACTTGGTGATCTATAGCAAGTTCTGAATTTTCCTGACTCTTCTCGATATTCACTTTCACGATATCGACATTCTTATCCATTTCGTCAGCTATCGCGTGCAGTGCTGGTGCCATTGCCACACATGGCGGACACCACTCAGCCCAAAAATCAACCAGTACAACCTTGTCGCTCTTTAATACTTTTCCTTCAAATTCACTTCGTGTTTCAGTGTTATATAGTGCCATACGTAGTTTATATTATAGCTTAGTCCGCAAAAAATACTCACCCACCGTATCTTCTTATGCTTGCAAATACAACAAAATGGGTTGACTATAGTTAGTGTGACACCGTGTCACACCTTTCGATAGGGGTACGCCCCGAGAAAGTGAACCTTAAGAAAGATGGTGATTGGCAATGGGTATGCCCATCAATCAGCAGCGTAGCGCACAGGACATCCTCCGCGACTTCATGTGCGGAACTGACCGTACAATTAGCGAAGACGATCTACGTGCAACCGGAGTCGATGTCGATATCCTCGAAGCAACGTACGAGACGAACATCAAGCCCCTTCTCAGTTACCTGGATGGCTACAAGCCACTCGAGGAGCTCAGTCCGTTCAAGAAGGCACACTATGCCGAGCCGGAACATCGGTGGCATGTCGCGCTCCAGAACTACGGCCAATTCGAGAGACATGGCCAAGTACTGGTCGTAGATCACAGCACCATGTACTGGTATCACGGCGACAGCTCGGAGCTACCGAACAACATCGAAGTGTGGACCTACCTCACCCGTAAGGGGACATGGCTGTACTGGTATGGTGTGTACGCTCAGAATGGACGTGGAGACCTCGGCGACCAGCGTGTCCGGGCATTCAGCACTGTTCGTGCCATGTGGGATGATCTTCACCAATTGGTCGTTGACAGTTACGGCATCATTAGCAGCGGCACACGGTTCTTGCCTCTCCGCATCGAGCACGGACTACGCAGCATCCTCGAAACGACCATCGCCAACCGCCAGAGGCGCCTGGAAAGCATGCAGGCCGCCTCGCAAGACGCGATCAAGCGCGTCTCTATCGTCAGCAAACGATAGAACATTCACCCCGCACCCCAAACGTAGAGCCCCGCTCCGTCCGGTGCGGGGTTTCTACATTTAAACGAGCTGCTTAGCTTCGTGCTTCTCTTTGCACTCTTCTGTATGGAAAAGTAGGTCAGGATCTTCTTTGCAGTTTTCACAGATAAGGACAAGATCGTTACACTCCATATGCGCACAGTTTTCAAAATTGCTCGTCTTGCCTCCACAATGCGTACACTCGCCAATCGTTTTAGCCTTGTCTGAAAAATTTACGGTCATGCGATCATCAAACACACGGAGCGAGCCTTCCCACAAGCCATCATCACCATATGCCTCACCGTATTTCACAATACCGCCGTCAATTTGATACACATCTTTGAAACCACGTTTTTTCATCATGGCCGAGATCACCTCGCAACGGATGCCACCAGTACAATAGGTAACGATTTTCTTGTCTTTAATATCGTCGTACTTGTCGCTTTCAAGTTCAGCGATAAAATCACGCGATGTGTTCGTATTTGGCACGACTGCGTTTTTAAACTTACCGATCTTTGCTTCATGCTCATTACGACCATCAAAGAACACCACATCATCGCCGTATTTCTCCACCAGTTCATGTACCTGCTTTGGTTTGATATGCTTACCACCACCAATCACACCGTTTTCATCAACATCAAATTCATTATCGGAATTCTTAAACCCCACTAACTCGCGGCGGTGCTTTACGCTCATGCGTGGAAAATCTTCACGGCCACCATCGCTCCATTTGAATACAATATTTTTGAAACCTTCAAACTTCTTGGTTTCTTTAATGTATTTTTTGAGGTCGTCCATTTCTCCGCCAACCGTACCATTTAGGCCATGCTGACTCACAAGAATTCGACCGTTAAGATTTAGGCTATCGCAAAGTGTTTTCTGCCATAACTTCACAGCCTCCGGGTCTTTCACTGGAGTGAACTTATAGTAGAGAAGTATTTTCTGCATTAGTTATTATTATATCATTCTGTTACCTCTGTTACAATAAAGCTATGTCTCGTCATCATGAATATTCCCAACACTTCCTAAGCGGTCCGCGATTGGTCGCAGAGTTGATTGGCCATTCTAATATTCGCAAGAACGACACTGTATATGATCTTGGTGCCGGCAGCGGCGTCATTACAAGCGTACTTGCCAGGCGATGCAAACAAGTCGTTGCCGTGGAGGTTGAACAACAAGCTCTCAAGAAACTTCGACAAAATGTTGAGAATCTCGAAAACGTCACAATTATTCAAAAAGATATATTACAACTACCTGTTCCAAATGAACCTTACAAAATTTTTTCCAATATCCCCTTCTCACTTAGTGCCGAGATTGTACGAAAATTCACCAGTGCAGCAACACCGCCAAAAAGCATGTACCTTATTGCGCAAAAACAATTTGCCCGCAAGCTTGTACCCGGCAGTGACCATTTCACAAGTCAGCTCAGTGCCGAAATTGGCCCTTGGTTTGCTGTACGCATTCGTAAACCTCTTCGTAAAACAGACTTTACTCCACCGCCCGCCGTTGACACCGTATTGCTAGAAATCAAGCAACGCGAGACTCCACTTATTGAGACGGTAGAGATGGAAGACTACAAAGAATTTGTCACGCTATGCTTCACTAGACAAAAATACTTCTTAAGCCTTGAAAAAGATAAAGCCGGATTGTCACCAGAATTACGACCATCGCAACTTACCATAGAGCAATGGATTCGACTGTATGCTACAGTAAAAGCATGAGTACGATAGAAAGATTTGACCGAGGATTCATCGCTTTTGCAAAGAAGTACTATTCATGGATTGCTCGTATTGCCCTTTTTATTATTTTTTTCTACTTTGGTCTATTAAAACTGACTGGCGTAAGCCCAGCCGGCGAACTAGCGCTCGGCTTTGCGAACAAAATGGGAATGGGAGCCTATAGCTACGAGCTGTTCATCGCACTAGCATTTGTCGAATGCGTTATTGGATTACTCATTCTTATACCGAAACTCACTCGCCCAACAATCTTCATAATGCTCCTTCATATGCTACTCGTCTCCGCACCACTTGCTCTCTATCCAGAGGCCGTGTGGCAAGCACCGTTCGTACCAAATCTTGAAGGTCAATATATTATCAAGAATGCCGCGCTTGTCGCACTCGCTCTTGGACTTGTCGCCTCTACGCCACCTCTTTCCAAGAGAAAGCGTTGACGGAATACAGACGATAGTATAAGCTGAAAGTACTATGAGTCGTCGATAAGACCGCTCCTCTATACGCACACGTTCGGACGGGCCGAACCGCTAGCGACACCAACAGCAACTATATTCTTTATAACAAAATTAGGAGTTTTATGCCGAAGAATAGACAATCAAATAGCATACGACAAACTGCTCGTATTTATAACCACGAAATCGTCAAAAACTGGAAGCAGACTGTACCTCTACTAACAAGTGTCGTTATTGGCACCATCTTAATTTTCTACATACCTCCGCTTATTATCGCAGCGATGATTGCGAGCAGTGAGCCAATCAGCCTCGCTACCGGATGGCATATGTTGCTTATTTTTGGCCTTTCGTGGCTAGCCGGTGAATTACTGTGGCGATTTGCATTTTTCATTATGGCGAAGTTTGAAGCCTCTGCCCTGCAGCGACTATACAATTCTGCACTTGAAGATATTATCATGAAAGATTTATCGTTTTTCAGCGATCGATTCGCCGGTAGTATCACTAAGAACATTCTTGCATACGCACGAAGATTCGAGGGTTATTTTGACACATTAGCATTCGGTGTTTTCTCACAAGTTGGACCAATTATATTCGGATTTATCGTTCTCACTTTTATATCACCCTTGTTGTCACTCATCCTTTTTGTGATTGTGACAGGTATCATCTTCTTTGTGCGTCCTTTGATCATCAAACGATCAGAACTTGTTAAAAAGCGAGAGGAAAAACATGCAGAGATGTCTGGCCATGTTTCCGATGTTATTAGTAATATTTCCTCAGTCAAGGCCTTTGGTTCAGAGACGCGAGAACTCCAAGTGCATGGCCGACATGTGCGTAGTTACGCGAAGCGAGCATATGAATCCTGGCACTACCACAATACGCGGATCGATATGCTCATTTCTCCATTTTATGTTGCGGCAAACGTACTAGCGCTTGCGATCGTCATGAGTATGGGAATCGATGCATCAACGAAGGGAACGCTGTTCCTAGCCTTTAACTACTTCATGAATATTTCTCGCTTTATGTGGGAGTTTAATGGGATATACCGACGTCTTGAAGACGCCCTCGGCGACGCATCGCTCTTCGTTGAATACAGCCTCTCAAAACCAACAATTATAGACAAGCCAAACGCAAAGTCTCTCCACGTAAGCGCAGGCAATGTAATTTTCGATAAAATGTCATTCTCACACCAAAAGGATGGATATGATGGTCTGTTTCAAGATTTCTCACTCAGTATCTCAGCTGGCGAGCGAGTAGGAGTTGTAGGTCATTCCGGGGCGGGAAAGAGTACGCTAGTAAATCTCTTGATGCGATTTGCCGATGTCGACTCGGGCTCTATTGCAATCGACGGACAAAATATTGCCTCGGTTACGCAGCAAAGTCTTCACCAACTCGTTGCGTATGTACCACAAGAACCAGCGCTCTTCCACCGTAGCCTTCGTGAGAATATCGCCTACGGTAGACCTGACGCGACCGAGAAGCAAATACGCCAAGCGGCCGAGCAGGCAAATGCACTTGATTTCATTGATACACTACCCGATGGTCTTGATACGCTAGTCGGTGAGCGAGGCGTGAAACTCAGCGGCGGCCAACGACAACGTATTGCGATTGCTCGAGCCCTACTGAAGAATGCGCCCATTCTTGTGCTCGACGAGGCAACTTCAGCACTTGATAGTGAAAGCGAAAAGCTTATTCAGTCTAGTCTAGGTGAACTCATGAAAGGGCGCACGTCAATCGTCATTGCGCACCGGCTTTCAACCATTGCCAAACTTGATCGAATTATCGTACTTGCAAATGGTAAGGTCGCAGAAGATGGAACTCATAATGAATTATTAAAACGGAAAGGAATCTATGCCGGACTCTGGAATCACCAGTCTGGTGGATTTATAGAAGAATGAAAATTTATACCAGAACAGAAGGTGAGAGTATACGCCAAACCTTGGCAATATACCGAAAAGTACTAGGAAATGAACGTAAGAAACTTACTATCGCAACCATCTTTATCCCCTTACAGCACCTTCTCTACATTGTAGTTTTACCCCTATTGATCAGTTTGTTTGTACAATCACTGATAGAAAACACTCCCCAACATCAAACACCCTTGCTAATCGGAATGGTTGTCACGGGTATACTTTCACTAATTAGCGCTCGTATCGGATTTACAGCGCTCTTTAACCATCAAGAACGTATGACAACAAAGCTCAATGAATACGGCATGTCGAAACTACTTGATCATAGCCACACTTTTTTTGCTAACAGCAAAGTTGGATCGCTGGCCGGTGATATGAATAGCTTTAGTCGCTCATACCTAAGTCTTCTTGATACGACCTTTTTGCAAGCAAGTAGTATCGCGGTTAACTTCCTTGCCAGCCTCATCGTCGTCGCGTTTGTTGCCCCGATTATGCTACTTCCCCTCTTTCTTCTGACCACAAGTGTTATCTTTCTTGCCCTACACTCCTACCAGAAACGAAGTGAACTGCGAATCGCTCGCAAAGAACTGCAATCAAAACTTATGGGCTCACTGGCGGATACCATCGGTAATCAAACCCTTGTACGAATGTTTGGCAGAAAACAGGATGAGATTCGTCAGATGAACATCCAACGAAAGAAGATTGAAGCAATTGCAGAAAAAGAAATCGTTATATTAGAGAATGGCGCCGAGCTTCGTCTTGGCGTATTGATCGGTTTTCAAATTATTGTACTTGTTCTTTGTGCTTGGCTTAGTACACATAATATGCTGACAATCGCAGCTCTTGTTTTCATTATTACCTACCTAAGCCGTGTAACGAGCAGTCTTTTTGCAATAAATAGTATCGTGCGCATGTCAGAGCAGGCATTTCTCGACGCCTCAAAAATCACCACCATACTAAACGAAAAGATTGACGTGATTGACGCACCTACTGCTAAAAGCCTAAAACTAACAGCCGCTTCAATTGAACTTCGAGATGTAACGTTTGCGTATACAGATACAAAAAATGGGGCTGTATTCGAAAAATTAAGACTCACCATTCCTTCGAAGCAAAGCGTCGGCTTAGTTGGAAAGAGCGGCGGAGGCAAGTCAACACTCACCCAACTATTACTCCGCTACATGGATATCCAAAAGGGAGAAATTCTGATTGATAATCAAAATATTGCCGACGTAACACAACACAGCCTCCGTTCACAAATATCGTATGTTCCTCAAGATCCGTATCTGTTTCATCGAAGCTTGCGCGACAATATTACGTATGGCAAAGAAAATGCGAATGATAAAGAAATTGAAGATGCGATTACCAAAGCTCATGCCAAAGAGTTTATTGATAGGTTACCGAATGGTCTCGATACAATAGTCGGAGAACGTGGAGTTAAACTCAGCGGTGGTCAACGTCAACGCGTAGCAATCGCGCGTGCAATCCTCAAAGATGCACCAATTTTAATTCTAGACGAAGCCACCTCCGCACTTGACAGTGAAAGTGAAAAGCTCATCCAGTCAGCACTCGAAAACTTGATGAAAGACAGAACTTCAATTGTTATCGCCCATCGACTTTCAACCATTGCAAAGCTTGATCGAATTATCGTGCTTGATGATGGAAAGATCATTGAAGATGGCACACACAAAGAGTTGCTCGGAAAAAATGGCATATACGCGTCACTTTGGAGTCACCAGAGTGGTGGATTTATCGAAGAATAAAAAATAGAGCGAGATATTCTCGCTCTATTTTAAGAACTTGGGCTTTATTCAGCCTTCTCTTCTTTTGCCTCTTCGGCCGGAGCTTCTTCGCTACCGTTTTCTGATTCAACTTCTGCTTCGTCTTCAGCGTCACCAGCTGCAGCTTCGTTAGCGGCTGCAAGAGCTGCTGGCTCCCACGCACTAGCAACCATCAGGTCGGTAATGCTTGGCTTTTCTTCGTCTTCGTCACCGTGACCACTTTCGTGCTCAAC
>JASLCR010000072.1 GCA_030145955.1 Candidatus Saccharimonadales bacterium | reverse complement strand
TGATCACGAAGTGCCAACCACCCAAGCCCTCGTTGAACAAAGACCATCTCATGACTCACTTCATTCATTGCCCAGCCACCCTCAGGGTACCGACCAGTTATGCTGAGGGTGGCGATATCTAATGGAGCATATTCCGCAGTATATACAACACCTTCACATGCGTCGCTATTTTTGAAATTATGCGCTTCGGCTTTCATAATTTCGCCTTTCGCACCATCGTAATATTAGGCATTTTACCTCCAAAAAGCTCATTTTCTTTATCAGTGACTTGAAAACCATATTTTTCATAAAATGCTACAGCGCGATGATTATAGGTTACGACTTCGAGATCAACTTCGTCATCATCAAACCACTCGTCGACTTGATCCATCAGTTGATATGCCAGGCCAGTGCCGTGGTATTTTTTATCAATGTACAACGCCCCTAGATGTTTATGGCCATCCTGAGTCAATCCATGGACAAGCCCGACAATCTTATCGCCATCAACTGCCACCCGGTAAAAATGATCCGGATTATCGAAAACATTCGAAAAACGCTCACGAGATTTCTCAAGACCTTCCGCAGTCAACCATCTATCGGTGCGTTCTTTTACCCAAGCAAAAGGCACGTTATGCTCATCATTCGGATACGTATCAAGCCACGACTGAGCTTGCATACAACGAATAGCTTCCACGTCATCCATCATCGGTATTCGGATTTCAAATAATGGCTTCGATTCATGCTCATGCGACATCATGTCCAGTCTCCACTTTTCCAAAATAAAAATCCCTTCTTAGCTACTGGAATCCGAGAAGGGCTTCACGGACGGTACCATCCAGTTTCTAAGAAGAGACTCTTAGCACTCATTTTGACTTTTACGTTAGTCTTCACGGCGGATTCTACTGGGCTTGTAGCTGTTCTTTCCGCGACTTGTGGGTGATAGCCACTCAAACGTCTTGATGTCATTGTAACTCTTTTAGGCCATAATTTCAATTATGCAGTTGAGACGTCTGAGATTTGAGGTTCCTGCGATACTTGAGCCACCGCTACGCTTGGGGACTCCAAAGGTAGATTGATCACTTCTGCAGTCTTTCCGCCAAACTTACGCCGCATCACTTCTAGTCGAAACCCTGCATATGCCTCAACTTGAAGCGAAAGGTCGACAACAACATCGTTATACCACGTATCATACCGTGAAGATGCATCAGAAATTCTTCGTTCTACACCCATAATAGTACTTATCATACGCTGTATTTATTGATTCGCAAAGTAAAATATTCTATTCAAAATTACACTATGTCCAAAGGCCGTCACCGAACTTAAGGACAATCAGTAGAACCATCGATACAATCCAAGTCGCAACAATAACACGGTCAAATTGCTTATCCAGAAAATCCTGTACCTTTTTATTATTGGCTTTACTGAGACCAAAGGTGTTCTGGCGTAGATTATGATACAGCAGACTTTCAAAAATAAGTGTCGTCGTAAATGTTACGACCAGGCACCATGGACAAAGCACTTGAATCACATAAACGCTTTGGAAGAATAGCCAGTAAGCGAAGATAAGACCAAGCCCGTAAAATACTTGTGCCGTGGCCAGGTAGCTTCGGGAATATTTCACACCAAGCAAACCGCCCATCGCTACGGCAATTACAATCGCAAAGCCGGCAACGCCGATATAACTATTCGGAAAGCCCAATACGCTCGCTTGCCATGTCTGCATCACGCCGGCACAGTTAAGTACTAAATTAACGCTACAGCTAAGCACTGCGTCTGGGTTTTGTAACAGGTGGATTTTCTCTACCGAAAGTGTAAACGCTGCCGCGAATGCCGCAAGCGCCGCAATAAGCATAGTCCACCACACACCTCTAGCCTCTTGCTTTGGTTGAAGTAGTTTTAGTAATTTATGCATAGTATGACACCTCCGAAATAGTTGGTAATGGTAAGCCGCGCCACGTAGCGAGTAGCTGCCCGTCATTTGCCAGTGCAACCATCGTTGGATACTCCACCACATCGTACACACGGCAAAACTCCTGGCCTTCTTTAGTGTCAGGACTTACAGCTTCAATACTGTTTCCAGTCTGGCGAGCAAAATCATGGAGAAATTCCTCCACAGGCCGTCGGTAATCGCTTTCTGCTCGATACACAATCACCGCTCTCATTAATTTTTCTCCCGACTTGATCGTGAGGCGAGAATATTCACAAAGTCATCAAGCGTTTTGAAGTCATGAAATACACTCGCAAAGCGCACATATGCAACCTGATTGCGCTGCTCCAGCTCATCAAGCACTCGCTCACCTATTTCTTTAGAAAATATTTCACTATCACCGCTGTCGTATACTGCCTCTTCGACGTTATTGACGATTTCTTCGACTTCAAGCTCCGATGCAAAGAACTTACCAACCGATTGCTTAATCGCACCGGTTAATTTGTCACGATCAAATAGTTCTCGATCACCGCTCTTCTTGATAACCGCCCAGTTGGGCTTTTCAATCCGCTCATAGGTAGTAAAGCGTCGTCCATCTGGAGTTTCGCGTCGACGTCGGATTGTTTTACCATCTCCCACTTCGCGCGATTCCAGTACTCGGCTATCGCCGATATTAAGAGCTCCTGCCATTT
>JASLCR010000042.1 GCA_030145955.1 Candidatus Saccharimonadales bacterium | reverse complement strand
TGTAAGACAAGTTATTTAATGTACCGGCAAACGCTTGCATCACACACCATCCGGCAATTGCAGCAATGCCAACTTCATCGGCAACATACAGCAACACCATACTGCTTGCAAATACAACGCTTGCAAAAAGCACCCCGTGTTTTGGACCAAATCGCAAGATAATTTTCGCCGCAGGCCATGCAAATAGCGCCTTCAAGAAGAAGTATCCCGCCCAAAACAGGCCTAAGAAAACGAGACCATAGCCAAGTTTGTACAAATATACCGTGCTAAACATCAGCACAAATCGCAGTGCAAACATCGTCATTAAACGTGACGCGTAGAGCTCGGCAACCTCAGAAAAGGTTGCATAGCGCCAGAAATGACGCCGCAGTAATAGCCGGTCTAATATTCGTAGAAGCATGTTTGTGTTATTTTCCGCTTTTCTCCACTTCATTATACAACGTGCTTGTGCTGTTATACTAGTAGTAATGAATTGCTACTTTTCCGGTATTGGTGGTGTAGGAATCGGGCCACTCGCAGAGATTGCGCTTGACGCTGGCTACAATGTTGCCGGGTCAGATCAGACCGAAAGCCTGATGACCAAGCACCTCACAGAAAGAGGAGTTAGATTTTCTACTACTCAGTCAGAGGCTTTCCTGCGCGAACAGCATAAAAAGCAGCACATCGATTGGTTTATCTATACTGCCGCCCTTCCCGATGATCACCCCGAGCTTGTCGCCGCACGCGAGCTCGGTATTAAAATTAGCAAACGTGATGAGTTTTTGCTTCACATCCTTAAGGAAAAGAACTTAAAACTTATTGCCATTGCAGGCACACACGGCAAGACCACAACAACCGGCATGGTTGTGTGGCTAGCGAAATATTTCGGCCTTCCGGTCAGCTACTGTGTTGGCACAACTCTCTCTTGGGGCCCAAGCGGCCGTTACGTGCCGGGAAGCGAGTACTTTATTTACGAGTGTGACGAATTTGACCGTAATTTCTTGCATTTTGAGCCATTTGTGTCACTTATTACTACCGTTGAGCATGATCATCCCGATACGTATCCAACCGAGGCCGAATACTTTGAAGCGTTCCAGCAGTTTAGCAGTCAATCTGAAGCAGTATTTACCTGGAGAGAATACGAATCAATTTTTGGGCAGAGCCCTCACATTGGCTATATTGATGGTGTCAATCCTCTACTAAAACTCCCTGGCGAACATAACCGCCGCAATGCCAGCCTCGTTCTTGGAGCCCTGAAGCGGTTTGGCCTCGCCCCTAAATACGCAGCCTACGGACTGAATAAATTTCCCGGCACCACGCGGCGCTTTGAAAAGCTTGGTGAAAATTTGTACACCGACTACGGCCACACGCCAACAGAAATTGCCGCTACCCTACAAAT
Source organism: Candidatus Saccharimonadales bacterium (assembly GCA_030145955.1). GTDB lineage: Bacteria > Patescibacteriota > Saccharimonadia > Saccharimonadales > Saccharimonadaceae > JASLCR01. Next base: position 6,705 of record JASLCR010000042.1, on the reverse strand, counting down.
GGCGCGCGAACTTTCCGAACATGTCGTACTAGTATACGAACCGCATCAAAACGTTCGTCAGCATGAAATCCGCGACCAGTATATTGATGATGTATTTCAAGATGCCGACGAAGTTTATTGGCTTCCTACGTACCAAAGCCGTGAGAATAAAGACCTAGAAATCCTTACTCCAGAACAATTAACAGAAAACCTCGAACAAACTAACATTCATATTGCCGAATTAGATAACGTGCTATGGGACAATGTCCAAAAAGCTCGCGAGACAGGAAAGCTTGTCCTCTGCATGGGTGCCGGCTCGATTGATAGCTGGGTGCGTCGTCACTCTTAATTTGACTTACCCTACCTTGATTGTTACGATACTTTTGTTGCTACCTACAGACCTACGAGGAATTGGAGATACCAGTGACGCCAGTAACACAAGTACTTGTGACTCAAGTTGCAGGTACTACAAGTGCGACAAAGCTTCAGGAACTTCTCGCCACAGTTGATGCTTTACGGGCTACGGGACAAGACCCGGTCTGCATGATCGAGTGCACGTACGTACGAGGGTTGATCATGCTCAAGGCCGCACGAGACATCGACTCGAAGGACTGGATGTTCCTCGGACGAGACAGTCTCCTCAACGCACTTTCGCTCTTCAACGAAGCACTGACGAAGATCAGACGAGCCAAGGTGGGTCGGGAAGCGCAGCACGCGCTGGGGCACCTGCAGCGAGACATCACCTTCGAAGCAGCAGTAGCCATCTCGATGCTTCAATGCATCTACGACGAGAAGGCTACGCCCTACGAAACCCCGGATTTGTCCGTGCTGTTTCCTCCTGATATGCGCCAGATCGAGAAGGCCAAGCTGTGCAACAGCCCACTTCAGAGCAGGAGGCTGTTCCAGCATCACACGGCCATCACCACGTAGAGAAAGGAGCGACAAACACCCCCGGTTTTCCGTCTGGAGAACCGGGGGCATCGCACTTTCTGCAATTATTAATTAGCGATTATCACCACTGCCGCCAAGTTTGCCACGAGCTTTGCGACTGAGTAATTTTTCATTGTTTAGCTTTGCGACTGTTTCAAGATCTGATCCAAGTAAATGCGCAATGGTCGTGATATACCAAAGCACGTCACCTATTTCTTTTACGATCTCCGCTTTATCTTCTTCACTCAAGATACCTTTTTTATCACGGATAATTTTCTTGAACTTTTCTGCAATTTCACCACTTTCACCCACGAGTCCAAGTATTTGATCAACCAGCCTTGGTGATAAATCGCCATACGCTTGACCATCACCCAATGTACTGAGCGCAATTTTTGTATATTCATCTATCTTCATGGTTCTATTTTACCAATCAACGACATACTCTTCAAAGAAATACGGGTCGCGGAAGAAAGTGCGAGCAACAATCTGTTCGACAGCCGGAGCAAGCTCATACTGCGATAGCTTGTGTGGCCTTGCCCACTTCAGCGTGTCAGTCTCAACAATATCGTCAGTTTCAAAATAAAACACGTGTACGAGCGTACTCATGATGACCTCGCCTTCGTGGCGAATACGAATATAGCACTCACCTGCATGCTGCGGCGAGGCTTCTTTTAGCTGGAGCTTCTCAGCTACTTCTCGCTTTGCCGCGGCCTCGATACTATCATCATCGATGTGCAACTTGCCGTGCGGCAGTGTCCAGGTATCTACAAATGGGTGACGTTTGCGTTTAAAAAGGAGTACATCGCCATTTGAGTTTTGGATTACCAGCATAGTGACTATTTTTGGCTGGGTACGGATTTTGAGTGACTTTACGTTTACACGATCCGCAAAGATAATGCCGTTTACACCCAGGCAATATCCTTCAGAGGTTTTATCGACAAAGCCATTCTTTTGCAAAAGCTTTAGGTGATAGCTGTAAAGATTTGTATCGACATTTGGTGGTCTCATGTCACGAAAACGTGCGTACTTCTGATGCATAAGCACGCCTACTATGTGTTTCTGAATATGATGCTGAAGTGATTTCTGATCAAACATATTTGACTCAAATTATACTTTCTATACATCAGTAATCTATCACATTATTATGAATATGTCATCTGTTTTATAAGTCAAGAAAGGATACACTTGATGATCGAAACTATTACCAGCAGTGCTGAATTTGAGCAAAATCCATCGCGCGAGATTGAACGAAAATATGTGCCGCTATTTCCCTCCAGCCTGATCGACCTACGAGAAAAAGCGATGCCAATTGAGCAGTTCTACCTAAGCCATCCACGCGAAGATTTTAGCCTTAGGTTCCGTGAAACTTTTAAGAATGGGGAGCTACGTTATATGGCAACCCTTAAAGATCGGGGCACTATCACTGATCAAGGCCTCGATCGACTTGAAGTTGAGGTTGAGGTATCGCCAGAGCTCTATCGCTATTACAAATCTCCAGATATTCCTTACCTTAGAAAGTTTCGCACCGCCATGAATAATCATGTAGCTATTGATTTTTATGATGATGGCTATGTTCAGCTAGAGGCAGAAGATCCAATCGCTTGGACGCAATTTACCGAACAGCACGGATCTCATTTCGTTGAAGTAACCGGAGATAAATCTGCCGATAACGAATGGCTAGCTCACCTGGACTACCGACGACAGAATGAGGGTGAAGAAGCACTTGTTCCGCAAGCTGATCTTGACGTTGATGTAGTCGCCATGGAAATTGCCCAAGCGTATATGAAATCACCTTCTGTTGTTGTGCAACTTTGTGGGCGCTCCGGCTCTGGTAAATCGACTATTGTACGTGCGGTTCAGGCAAAGCTTTCAGGCTGGAATATCGCAAGCACTGTGCTGTCGACCGATGATTACCACCGCGGGGCATCGTGGCTACGAGCGCACAACAGCGGCCAGGAGTGGTCTGAATGGGATCACCCAGTTGTGTACGACACAGCAACAATGGCCCAAGATTTACAACGACTCAAAGCCGGCGAAGTTATTCAACGACGAACAATTGATTTCGGTCCTTGTGAGCCAGTATACGATGGCGAGGTACGACCACAGCCCATAATCATTGTTGAAGGAATCTATGCAGCCTCGCCAGACTTTAATGATTTTGATACACTACGCTACAACATACCTACTCCGCTTGCAACTTGCATTGGAAGACGGTTGTTACGCGATCTCAAAGAACGCCCAGAATTTGCCAATCCAGAAAAAAGCCTAAAATACATGCTTGAGCAAGCCGAACCAGCCTGGCGCAAGCAATCAGAGTAACTATTTAATGAGGAGTATCATGGACATTGTTCAATCAACAGAGAAATTCGTTAGAGATCGTTTAGCCCATGAAGGTACCGGGCATGACTGGTGGCACGTTGAACGTGTCCGAGCAACAGCTCGCCAACTACAGCAAACAGAGGGTGGCGACCAGCTCATCATTGACCTCACCCTGCTACTACACGATGTTGGAGACCGAAAAGTAATTAATAAAGACGAAGACGATTACTCAATCGCTGAGGACTTCCTCACCGGACAGGGTGTTGATGCGCATACCATCCAGTCAATCATGCATATTATTAAAAACATGTCATATAGTAAATCACTCGACGGTGAAGCTAAACCGAATACAATTGAGTTCCAGATTGTTCAAGATGCCGATCGCCTCGACGCTATAGGTGCTATCGGCATCGCACGAGCGTTCGCCTTTGGCGGTAGCCGCAAACGCCTCCTCTTTGACCCCGAGCACAAAGCCGCTCAACATGCATCACGCAAAGAGTATATCCAATCCAATAGCTCGACGCTTCATCATTTCGACGAAAAACTATTTCACTTAAAAGATAAACTCAACACCAAAACTGCCCTGGCAATTGCGCACGAACGCGATACCTATATGCACGAGTTTTACGATCGTTTCGTCGATGAATGGTACGGACGAAAATAGTCACTCACTTCATGTAAGATTCTGATCAAGTCGATCATGGAGCTCACCTAAAAGATAAAACGAACCTGTTACCACGACGGTTTGCTCTACCTGTGCAAGCTTGCAAGCCTCAATCAACGCGCTAAGACTATCGCTATATACTAGAGCATCGCCGGATTGCTGGCGGATGATTTCTGCAAGTTCCGAGGCTTGATACGATGCATTCACTAGACCGCTTTCCTGATTTGTGAAAAATTCTGTCACGATTATCTTGTCTGCGTGCGGAAGGAGCAATCGTAAAATCTCATCTGCTTCTTTTGTTTTCTTAAGACCCACAACAAAAATTGGCTTATGTGGCAGCGAGCGAACGACTTCAAGAAACGCCTCCATCTTTTGTGGATTATGTGCACCATCAAAGATGACTTCTCTACCATATAAACGCATGCGCTCAACTCGACCCGGAATAATGACATTAGCCATTGCACCAGAAATCATTTGGTCACTTACCGTGAACCCATCTCGCTCAGCCAGAAGCAGCACACTCCGAATTGCCACCGCCGCATTCTCTGCTTGATACACCCCACCCGCCGGAAGCTTGATTGCCTCAATACGACGTACTGAATCGTGATAGTCAATTATCATGCCGCTCGGATTGTCATCAACAACTGTAAAAAATGACTCGTCAACAATTGTTAATTTAGTGCTTCGAGCAGTTGCCGTAGCCTGAACGACTGCTAGTGCTTCAGGTGCAGACTTCCAAACGACCGCATCGCCTTTTATGGGTAATATACCTGCTTTTTGCTCTGCGATTTTTTCAATCGTGTTCCCTAAAATCTCAGTATGATCAAGACCAAGCTTCGTAATAATCGCCAGCTTGTCACTCCGGGAAATTGTATTCGTTGAATCATACAGGCCGCCAAGACCCGTTTCAATAACTCCATAGTCTACTTTTTTGTCGGCAAATGTTTTCCATGCGATAGCACTCGTCATTTCATAGTATGTCGGTTGTCCGTACACTCCTTCCTTCATTTTAATACTTGGATCAGTCAAGCCTTTTACAGCTTTCGCGAAATCTTCGCGTGAGATCAGCTCACCGTTTATGATGCAGCGTTCACGAATATCATAGACGTGCGGAGAAGTTGTAAGACCGGTCGTGTGGCCACATCGGCGTAGTAACGACTCAATCATATACGCCACTGTTCCCTTACCCGATGTACCGGCAATGTGTACACTTTGAAACTCGTCTTGTGGATTCCCAAGCTGTGCAAAAAATTGGCGGGAGCGTTCAAAGCCATCACCCGCACGAAACAAATCCTTCTTTGCAGCCGGCGTAGCTAGAAGAAACTTAATTGCCTCATCATAACTAGAGTGTGATGACATTTAGCTAGTCTTCTTTTGTCACGTGGACAAAATTAGTTACAAGACCTTCCTTAAGCCAGCGCTTCTCGTAAGTAGTTTGAACCTTGTAATCCTCCGAAAGATCGGACTCGTGAAGATCAAAACTCAGCTCCTCGACACGCCACTTTTGGGCAACCAGCTGCTCCAAACTCCAGTGAAAGAAATCACGGTTATCATGCTTGAGATAGAACGATCCGCCAGGTCGCAAAAGCTGCTCATATTTCTCAAGGTAAATTGGATGTGTCATGCGCCGACGCGCGCTGCGATCACGCGGAAAAGGATCAGGAAATGTTAGCCAGATTGCTTTCAGTGAATGGGTTTCAAAAAGCTCATCAATTTGATCAGCTCTTGCGCGCACAAAACGAATATTTTTCACGCCAAGTTCAAGCGCCAAATACGCCCCCTTCTGCAACCGATCTGCCTTTACATCAACTGCAACAATCTGCATATCAGGGTGACGCCGAGCGAGCTCAACACCAAAAAAAGCCGTGCCTGCCCCAAGCTCTACTACGTCAGTCGTCTGTTTTTTCCACTCTTCAAACTCAAAACAATTTTCAGCATTGTGAAATTTTGCAAACTTATATTTTTTACGTTTACGCGTAATGATAAAATCATTCGGATCAAGTTTGTCGCTCACCTAAGACGCTCCGTTGTTCCGTCATCATTGACACGTATAAGCTGCGAAGGTGACGAATCATCCACAACGCCACCGTCAACATACACATCCACCACCTCACCAAAATAACTCACTGCTTGGTCAACCGACATAGCCGGCGCTTCGCCTTGCGGGTTAGCACTCGGCGCAATCAATGGACCAGTTTTCTCTACAAGTGCTCGCAACATTTCATCGGCCGGAAGGCGATATGCTACCGATTTATTACCACGTTGAATCCACTGGGGTGCATTTTCTGAAGGTAAAATCACACTCACCTTACCCGGCCAAACAGTACTCAGAAATTGCCCCGCTACTTCACTCGGCTGGTCGTATAGTTGCTCCACTGAGGCAACAAGCACAATTGGCGATTTATCACCGTCGCGCCCCTTCATCTCATACACACGCTCTACTGCCGTCTGATTGTCTGCTCTTGCCACCACGCCATACAAAGTATCTGTACGCAGTACCGCTACGCCACCTTCACGCAGCACACGAACTAATTCGCTATCAAGCAATTCATTAACACGCTGCAAGATATTACTCCAACTGCAGTGACTTCAGGCTAAGTACGTCATTAGTAAATGCGTCAATCGCCTTAAGCTCATTAAATTGCTCGTTATACATATCATCAAATTGCTTTAATGTCTTTTCATTAATCGGACCTGAGGCGCTAAAACCTTTGTAGCCATCATTGTTTTTCACTTGATCACGTAGCTTTGAATAACCCGGACGACTTAAGTCAAGCTGCGAAGCGCCAGTACTATAGTAGAGCGCCAATGCA
>JASLCR010000033.1 GCA_030145955.1 Candidatus Saccharimonadales bacterium | reverse complement strand
ATACTGTACCTTTTTTCAAATCTGTTGGTTGATACATCTACTTCCCTTTCCTAATGTGCTTCCTTACAAGATAACCAGATAAAAGTCCGAGTGCGATTGTTGCCGCACTCAAACCTAAAATCATATCATCTTCTTTGTCGTGGTCTTTACGTACCGCTTCGTGCCTATCTTTATCATGAATTGCTTGCGCAAAATCATCGAAATGATCGTGGCCGTTGTCGGTACTCATAGAATTATCCTAGCCTTGCGTAACAAATGGAAGTAGTGCAAGATGACGTGCACGCTTGATAGCTACTGCGAGCTGGCGCTGTTGCTTTACGCTTAGACCAGTCTTTGCGATTGGCTCAATCTGACCATACGCGTTGATGTAGCGCTGCAACGTTTTTACATCCTTGTAGTCAAAATAAGTGACTGGATCTTTCTTGAATCGTTTCATAAAATATTCTCCTTAAAATGGAATCTCTGAGAGATCAATTGGTTTGTCATCGATATCGCTTGGAGCGACATCTTTAGGTTGGCTACTTGAGCTACCAGCCTGAGGGGCGCTTGAAGAACCTGAGTTACCACCGTCGTTTGGACCATCAAGGAAGGTAACATCTGTTGCGACAACCTCGATACGGCTGCGCTTCTTGCCTGTTTCCTTGTCGTCCCAGCTATCTTGGCGAAGACGACCCTGCACGAGACAGCGACGACCCTTCGATAGATACTGATTAACGAGCTCACCGAGCTTTTCCCACGCAGTGACATCGAAGAAATCTGCCTGATCATCCTGCCCTGCACGATCAACTGCAATACTAAAGCTCGCAATTGTCTTCCCTGTAGTAGTGGTGCGCATTTCTGGATCGCGTGTAAGGCGTCCCATCAAGATAACTTGGTTGATACTTCGTGCCATGGTGATTTCCCCTATTCTTCTTCAGCTTCAGTTGCTGATTGCTTTTTCGATGCTTCGAGCTTTGCTTTTTCCTTCTCGTCTACCTTTACGAGCAGGTAACGCAGTGCGTAGTCAGTGATGTTCAACACATCAGAGATCTTCTTTGGCGCAGTAGCCGGAAGCTCTACTTCAACGTATACGTAGACTGCGAAGTCTTCTTTGGCAATACGGTATGCAAGCTTTTTCTTACCTTGATTGTCTACCGTTGTTACTTCACCACCATTGTCAGTGACGAGTTTTTTGATAGCGTCGATTGTGCCGTCGATCTCTGTTTCAAGATCTGGCTTTACCAACACTGTCAGTTCGTAGTGTTGCATAAGTTCCTCCTATTGGAACTCCTCTGCCGAGGAGTGCTTGCGCATATTTTCGCAAGCTTGAGTTGATAACACCTTTAATTATACCAAAAACTGTGGAAAAAGCTACCCTGCTACAGCTGAGACACTCTTGTTCTTTCGGTCTTTATAAAAATAAGATAGCTCACTTCCTGCATTCAGGATAATTAACCCAACTGCCACCAACGGTGGCAAACCAAATACCTGAATTAAGAATGCGCCCCCAATTATAACCACGTGCAGTACCGCAATACGTCTATAAGCATTCATCATAATCATCTCAGGAGACATCTGCTGCCTATTGCTATAGAGCAGCCGAACCGTTAACGCGACTACCATGCCAATAAGCCAAGAGCCCGCAATTGCAGCCACATCAACCGGTACGTCATCCTTAATTGCCATTAGATTACCCGAGACGAGCATAAAGACAAAAAAACCATGCACAAGAGTAAACATGCCATAGTGGATCGGGAAAAACACCAACATTAATATCTTCTTCATCATATGAGCCTGGTCAGGGGGAATTGATTGTGCACCAGATGGCAAGAGAATAGACATTCCTGAGCTCGCTACATGAGGTTTCTGCGGAGCAGACCGTAATATATCAATAAACGTAAAAATACCTTGAGAAATATTACTAAACCAATAAAAGACGATGATTTGCCGCCAATCCCAGCCCCAGAATGCTACGCCTAGTAGAGGAATAACAGAAAATGCAACCAGTTGCACAATCAAAGAAGCCATCGATACATCTCTTTTTAGAATTCTTCTTCTGCTCTAGAGTTTAGTTCATCCATGTTTGAGATCAGCACATCACGCGGACGGTTTCCGTCAGCAGCGGCAATCACGCCCTGCTCTTCCATCTCCTCAATCAAGCGAGCAGCGCGTGAGTAGCCGATACGAAGCCGTCGCTGGAGATAGCTGGTACTTGCCTTACGACCCTCAACAACCGCACGTACAGCATCTTGGTACATCGAATCTTCACTACTACCACCGCTATCCATGTCCATAACCACGCCGCCCTTGGAGCTAATCTGCACCGGCTGAGAGATAATCTCATCGTTGTACTGCGGTGGCGACTGCATTCGTAGATGATCGGTGATCTTGATCACTTCTTCGTCCATTACCCATGCGCCCTGGATACGCTTTGGCTTACTCATGTCTGGCGTGAGCATCAGCATGTCTCCCTGCCCGAGCAGCTTCTCGGCACCTATTTGATCAAGGATGGTGCGAGAGTCAACCTGCGAGGCTACTGTAAAGGCGATACGAGCCGGCACGTTGGCCTTAATAAGGCCAGTGATAACATTCACGCTTGGGCGCTGCGTGGCAAGTACAAGGTGAATACCCACTGCACGAGCTTTCTGTGCGAGGCGTACAATCAATGCCTCAACATCACGTGCTGCCACCATCATGAGGTCGGCAAGCTCGTCGATGACAATCACAATGTACGGCATCGCCCCATCTTCGACTTGTTGCATATTCCCATCTTCATCTTCCACAGAGATTTTCTTTGCACCGTTTTGTACTTTGCGGTTGTAACTCGCAATGTCACGGAGTTTTTCGCCAGCAAGTAGTTTGTAGCGGCGCTCCATCTCGTTCACTGCCCACTTCAGCGCACTAATCGTTTTTTCTGGTTCAGTAATCACTGGAGTGAGCAGATGTGGAATATCCTCATATGGTGCCATTTCCACTTGCTTTGGATCCACCAGAATTAGCTTCATTTCGCTTGGACTATTACGATACAGAAGGCTCGTGAGCAGCGTATTAATCATCACCGACTTACCAGAGCCAGTTTGTCCCGCAATCATGAGGTGCGGCATTTTATTTAGCTTACCAACTACTGCCTCACCGGAAATATCTTTACCAACCGCAAACGACAGCGGATCGTTATTTGTCTGCCACTGCTTCGACTCTAAAATACCACGAAGACGCACATCAGCTGCTTTTCGGTTCGGCACTTCGATACCGACAGCGCGCTGCCCAGGAATCGGTGCCTCAATACGCAAGCTCTGCGCCGCCAAATTAAGCGCAATATTAGTCTCAAGTGCAGAAATACGTGTCAGTTTCACGCCAGCTGGTGGTTTCAGTGTGTACTGCGTCACCTTTGGACCAATATTTACACCCTCCATCTCAACATTGATATTGAACTCACTCAGTGTGTCGTGGATAACCTGTGCATTTTGCTGTACATCACCAGCATCGGCGGGATTCTGTTTCTTTTCAAGTAAATTGAGGCTCGGCGCTTTCCAGTTTGGATCGGTTGCCGCCACCAGTGCTGTCTTTTCTTCGGCTACCTTATCAGGCATAACACTACCCTTAAGACTCGAGAGTCGCGGTTTCTTCTTTTCAGAATCGTCAACAGTATCAAGTGTTGGTACACCAGCATTTAGTTTGAGCTCGCCAATTTGTGTTGGCGATCCTGCCATATCCGCTTTTGCCGCCTTCTTCATAATCTTCTCATTCGATTTTTGCTCTTCTCGATCGGCCGTCTTTAGCAAATCACGAAGCGTAGCAAAAATTGCTGCCGGGGTAAGCCTCAGTGCAACAAGAGTCGTAATCAGTATGAGAAGTACATAAATAAACGCCGCAACACCCGATTCTACCAGCGATAGCATGCCACTATTGAGCGTGTCGCCTACAAAGCCACCATTTGTTGTTGCGTCTGCATTTTTGAATAAGCCAAAGAATCCGCTCCACCATATAACAAAAAGTATCGAAGCAAATCGTACCACGAATGGCGCGCGGTTTTCCTCGTTGCGAAAAATTTCAATTGCCACATAGGTTGCCACAAGCGGCACAACATATGTTGCGTATCCAATAGATTTTAGTGAAACATCTTGGAACCATTCAAGTACTGGGCCACCGACACCAAACCATGCAACCACAAAAAGGATTGACAGCGCGATGAGCGCAACCCCTCCAACCTGCCCCCAAAAGCCCGCCGGAAGACGATGCTCAGGCACCTGCTGTTTTGCGGAACGCTTTCTCGTAGTACTGCGTTTTTTCTTTTTTGCCATAACTGTTTTGATTATAACCCATCAAGACGAGAGAAATGAAAGCTTGCTTTTATTTCCGAGTGAGGTTGGGTTTCAATTGTTTAAAGTATTAAACAATTATACCTTTCTCGACATCTACCTGTCGATTGTATTTCACAGGTTTATTGTAGCATAAATTGCAACAAAATGCAATACTTCTTATGGTTTACAGAGGCTCAGCTTCTACCTCTCCTGCAGCACTTATCTCATTGACGCGGACCTTGTAACGATAGCGAATAATGAGAAGTGCCATTGCGGTATAAAAGCTTACCCATACTACATTGACCATCGCCATTAGCATATTACCGATACTAATCACGTAGATAAGCGTTACTGTCTGCGTCATCGCCCATGTCATCCAGGTACCGAGACTAAATTCGTCAGAGGCTTTTGCCTTGATGAGCTGCTTTAGCTGCGGGATACAAGCCCCGATTGCTGCTGTTGCTGCAAGCAAATAGAGCATCTCGATTAGATGTGCTGTCATGATAATGATTTACCCTTTTCTACTTGTCTGTTTTTTCATGTGTTAATAGGACTATACTAACACACAATAAATATTTTGTCAATAGAGGCTTATTTAACTAGTAGCCACGAACATCAGTACGCTGGCGAGGCTCAACAGCCTCAGTATCCGGCACTTGGCGTGGTTGGAACTTCTTTGCTGGCGGGCGAGTAAATTCTGGCTGCTTTTGCTCTGCAGGCTTTTTATTGCCCTGCTGCTTCTGCCCGCCGCCACCACCGATCTCATTGATTACTGGAATCACAATTGGTGTACGGCGTGTTTGGTCGTAGAGCACGTGTGTGATTTCGTCTTTGATCTCTTTCTTAATCTGATCAAGATCAAATTTCTTGCCGCCAAAACTGCGAGCAACTTTTTGCTTCAAGTACTGACGAATAAGCCCCATAAGTTCTTCTGAATCACGGAGATAAATAAAGCCGCGGGAGATAATATCTGGACTTGTCAGCAAGCGACCAGTACCGCGCTGCACCGTAAGCACAACAACAAACATACCTTCATTTGCCATATGAATACGATCTTTAAGAACAACTTCACTGACGATTGCACCGCTGTCGTCGTACATGATGCCGCCCACAGGAATACGACCAGCTTTCTTGGCACCTTCAGAAGTAATCTCAATAACGTCACCACTGTCACAGACAAAAATGTTGTCGCGCTTGATACCACACTCTTTTTCAGCGAGACGTGCATTATGCACGAGCATATGAAACTCACCATGAATCGGCATGTAGTAGGTTGGATTAAGCGCGTTGATCAGCTTTACGTGATCGTCATAGTAGCCGTGACCAGAAAGGTGAAGCGGACCAACACCTGTGAGGTGAGTCTTACCGTTTTGGATCACTTCAGAGCCTTCACGCATCAGGCCATCAACAGTACGTACAACGTATTTTTCATTACCCGGAATCGGGTTTGAGCTAAAGACCACAACATCGCTGTTCTTGATCTTAATGTGCTTGTGAGAACCAGATGCCATGCGGTTTAGTACAGCGTTAAACTCACCTTGCGAACCAGTACAAATGATGGTTACTTTTCCATCTGGAAGCTTAACGATATCTTCCATCTTCATGACGACATCTTTTGGTACTTTAATCGTACCGGCACGCAGTGCCACTTCCATGTTTTGAATCATTGAGTAGCCAGCAAACGCTACCTTGCGGTCGTGCTTTTTGGCTTCATCAAGAATTACCTGCATACGGTGAAGCTGGGAGCTAAAGCAACTCATTACCAGGCGAGAATTTGGATATTTCTCCATCACCTGTCCCATACTCTCTTGAATATCAAACTCACCATGTGTATGAGTACCGTCTGATTCACAGTTGGTTGATTCGTTCATCAGCAGCAAGATGCCTTCTTTAGTAGCAATCTCAGTCAGACGCTCAAGATCAAACTTCTTACCATCGACTGGATTCTCCTCAAATCGCCAGTCACCGGTATCGACAAGCACGCCAAGTGGTGTACGGATAACGATGGCGGTCGCATCAGGAATTGAGTGATTTACCCGAACAAATTCAATACTGAAGCTATCGCCCAGCTGTGCACGCTCGTGCGTTTCAGGGTTCATCTCGTAATACTCTGGCTCATAGCCACTCTGGCTTTCTTCCATGGTGCGCTTAAGCATACCAAGGGTGAATTTCGAAGCGTACACTGGTGCCGGAAGTTTATGGATGATGTGACGGAATGCGCCGATGTGATCAAGGTGGCCGTGTGTAAACGCCCAGCCGCGGATTTTGTGCTTGTTTTCCTCAAGATACGTTGTATCAGGTGTAATGTAATTGATACCTGGATAGTCGCTACCTGGGAATAGGAAACCACAATCGATCACGATAATCTCGTTATCGTATTCGATCGCCATCATGTTTTTACCAATACCCATTTCACCTAGACCGCCAATTGGCATAATCTTAAGCTTTGGACCGTTGGTTTGCTTCTGGCGCTTCTGATCAGCGAGGCTGAACTGCTTGCCACCGTAGCCATTGTATACACTCTTGTTTACTGGCACGTTAATAATGTGCTGCGAAGCACGAAGATTCACATCTTCTGAGGTACGACGCTGCGCACGGAATACCTCGCCGCGGCGAGTATTCGTGTTGTTCAGAACTGTGTTGTCTGATTTTTTCTTTTGTTGATTTGGCCGTTTCGACATATCGTCAGATTGCGGCGTAGAGAGTCTACGTTGACCCATATATTGTTTTTCTCCTTTTTGATTAGAACAATTTAATAATTTCAAAAGTAGGGATACGGAGGGGTATTTCAGAAAGTTTTTTAGGTTATTCCCCTGACTACAGTAGCTCCATTATAGCAAATTGCGACTACTTTTGCAAGGTAGCACGCTTCGCAGCAGCCAAAAAATCGTCGATTAACACCTGTCGCATCGAGCCGTTATAAAGTGCAGCAGCGGGGTGATAGAGCGGTATAACAAGAAATTCATTGTCGTGATACTTCACCACCCGTGCATGACCGTGATCACGCGAAATTGCCAGATCGGGGATAAAACACATGCCGCTGTGCCTGCCAAGCGTGATGATGATCTTTGGTTGAATAATTTCAAGTTGGCGCATAAGATACGGCCAAAATTCACGCTTTTCTTCCGGACTCGGGTCACGGTTGTTTGGCGGACGGTATTTTACGATATTCGTAATATACACATCGCTTCGCTCCATACCAGCAGCGGCTAACATTTCATTGAGAAACCTGCCGCTTGCCCCGACAAATGGCAATCCCTGTTCATCCTCTTGCTTCCCTGGCGCCTCACCAATAAATACAATAGCCGCGTCTGGGTTGCCGTCGCCTATCACAAGTTGCGTGGCGCTGGCTGCTAGATCTGGGCAAAGTTTGTTCTCGATGATTTCTTTTGCAAGATCGTCAATCGCTGTTTGCTTATCCATGAAACGTACTTCTACTCCCTACCTAGACTTACTTTGCCTTTTTTGCAAGTACTTCGGTAAGTTTCTTTAATTCACCGTTAAACAGCTGTGACTTGCGATATTCTTTCAGCTTATCATTTGGCCAGATAGTACGATACTTCTCATTCGTCGCCGTAATACGAGGAGTGGCATCCTTAGCTTTTATCGTACCATTCGCAAAACCATCCAGTACTTTTTGCCGCTCATTAATCATAGCTTTAAACTCTTTGGCATAGGTGACATATGGCGGGAGCGGCGATTTCTCAAGCCGTGCCAAGTCTTCGAGGCAAATCTTTCCATACTTTCCATGAACTTGGGCGGCTTCCTTCAAGGTTTTTGCTTCGACACCAAGGTTAAAGGGCTTCGAGCAACTAACCACAGAGGTCAGATACTTTGGATACTCGTTTACGTAGTTGCGAACGTACGCATCAAACGTCACTTCGATCGGCGCATACGCATCATACGCCTTTTTTACCTCCGCATCACGAAGCACTCGGCTTCCACGAAGCTGTTCGGCTAATTTGGCACGATTATCGACTGCTTCAAGTGTTTTTTGACGCTCTTGCTTGGTTGCATCAACCAGTTCTTGTCCAGTTTTACCTTTGCGATACTGAACATTCATAGCGTCTCCAAATGCATTCATCTGCGTCAATCCGCTATATTCTATGATTTTTTCAGCATCTTTTTTGGCCTTTACAAAGTCATCTTTGCTTGGTGGCATCCATACCGCAAGCCATAGCGTTAAAATCACTCCTCCAATCAATAGAATAGCTCCAGCAATTCCTCCGGCTAGCAAAAGTTTCGTTTTCTTAGTCATCATCACGCTCCTTAGGTTATAGCGGTTATATACCTATTATACCGTGAATGGAAACTACTCGGCGTCTTTGAGACTTAGGCTAAGTCGGCCGCGCTCATCGATACCAGTCAGCTTTACTTTTACCTCTTGGCCTTCATGAAGTACATCGGTCACCTTCTCAACACGCTGTTCACTAAGCTGCGAGATATGCACCATGCCATCGATACCCGGCATGATGTTTACAAATGCACCGAAGTCTTTGATCGATACAACTGTACCGGTGTACGTGCGACCAACTTCTGGCTCTTCGGTTAGGCTCTTGATCCAGTCGATTGCCTTTTGGATGTGCTCGCCGTCTGGGCTGGCAACAGTGATAAGGCCATCGTCTTTGATGTCAATCTCAGCACCTGTCTCAGCAGTAATTTTGTTGATGGTTTCACCACCCTTACCAATGACCGCGCCGATCTTGTCTGGGTTGATTTTAATCTTCTCGATACGTGGCGCATATGGGCTCAGGTTTGGCTTTGGTGCCGCGAGCGTTGTCATCATGTGCTCGAGAATATGCTTACGGCCAGGACCAGACGCGCGAATCGCCTGTGCGAGTACGTCAACTGGAAGACCATGAAGCTTCATGTCCATCTGTACAGCTGTAATACCCTTTTCAGTACCAGTTACCTTGAAGTCCATGTCGCCAGCGAAGTCTTCAGCATCGGCAATGTCAGAAAGCACGTACGGTGTGTCACCGTCCATCATTAGACCCATCGCGATACCAGATACTGGGCGCTTCAACGGCACACCAGCATCCATCAGTGCAAGCACTGAGCTACAAGTCGCTGCCATTGAAGTTGAACCATTTTGACTCATGATCTCGGTGACGCTTCGGATGGCGTAGGGGAATTCTTCCTCGGTTGGAAGTACTGGAATAACCGCGCGCTCAGCCAAGTAGCCATGCCCAATTTCGCGGCGACCAGGAGATCCAAGACGACGTACCTCACCAACGGTGTAGCCAGGTGCATTGTAGTGATGCATGTAACGACGCTCACCGTCAGTTACTTCCATAGTGTCTACCATTTGCGCATAACTAAGTGGAGCTAGCGTTACAACGTTCATGCCCTGTGTGACACCACGCGTAAACAAGCTCGAGCCGTGTGCACGCGGCAAAATGCCAATTTCGCTACTAAGTGGGCGGATTTCATCGAGCTTGCGACCATCTGGACGGGTTTGTGATTCGACAATACCGCGACGTACGTCTTTATGAAGCGCCATTGTGAATGCCTCGTCGTATTCATCGCGCTTTTCCGCGTAGTCTTCACCGATCTTCTCGGCCATCTCTTCGTGGAACTTCCAACGAAGCTCATTGATCATTTCATTGCGCTCTGGATATGGATGGTGCAGCTTCTCACCGAGTTTTTCGTGTGCCCATTCGTCAACTTCTGCCTGGATTTCTTCGTTTGGTAGAACCAGTTCGTATTCGATTGCTTCTTTGGCTACTTTCTCGGCAAGTTCTCGCTGTAGGGCAATCGCTGGCTGCATAGCCTTGTGTGCCCATGCAATCGCTTCAATAACTACTTCTTCATCAACTTCATTCGCACCAGCCTCAACCATCACGACACCGCTCTCAATACCGGCAACTACAAGATCAAGGTCACTCTGCTCACGCTCTTCAGGACTGAGAAAGGCTTTGAATTCACCATTTACACGGCCAACTCGTAGCCCAGCCACTGGACCGTCGAACGGTGCACCGCTGATCGAAAGCGCTGCGCTCGCTGCTGTCATAGCGATCATGTCTGGTCGGAAGCTCGGGTCCATCGAAAGAACACTTGCGACCACTTGCACTTCAGCTCGATAGCCTTTCGGGAACAGCGGACGAATCGGACGATCAATAATACGACCGATGAGGATTGCCTCATCGCTCGGGCGGCCTTCGCGCTTGATAAAACGACTACCGCTGATCTTGCCCGCCGCATACATCTTTTCTTCATAATCAACAGATAGTGGGAAATAATCGAGCTGAATTGGCCGTGAACCAACCTGCGTTGTTCCGAGCACCACCGTTTCGCCGTACTTCACCAGGACACTGGCTGTGGTACGAAAACCAACCCGATTTACCTCGAGTGTGAGTGTCTTTCCTAGAAACTCAGTTGAAATAGAAGTAATCTCCTTGCCGTTAGGATTAATTGTAGACATATAGTCTCCTTTCGTTAATTGCGGAGAGTAACAGGGGTGAAAATTTTCTAGAGAAAACCCTCGTCTCCATCACCTTCCGCGTAGTGTCTACCTCTAGTATACACCACTTGCGGGCAAGAGGAGTTTCTAGAGTATGCCTCCTTCTGCGAAGCGAGTGATGAGTATATAAGATACTCATCACTCGCTCCTTCTCTATGGCTCTGAACTAGCCTGGAAACTATGGAGCCACGTATATGTATATACCCTTATGCGACACCGTAGCGGTATTACTCAGTGTGCCCTTGGTGTCTTTGAAGGTATAGGTCAGGATATCTTTTGACTCACACGGCCCAGTGCGCTCATTTGACGTATCACAGGTGACACCGGAAAGGTAAATCTGCCGCCCGTCGGCGTCTCGATCGCTAGCAACAGTTACCGTTAATACATCAGTTGCTGGGTCGTACTGTGCGCTAAAGCCCTGTCCAGTAATACTCTGCTGCACGCCTGGCGTTGCTGGGTCAAGGTCGACAGTAGCTGGATTGGCCACAGCCTTGGATGGGTCATTGGCAAGCAACTTGGTGGTGAAACTAGTAGTACCATCAAAATTGTGGCCATTCCTATCACAATCAACAGCACCAAACTCATTGACTTGACTGCCTACAAACAGAAAATCTGCAGAACTTATTGCGCCTGGATTTGCTGTTTGTCCACAATAATCTTCGAGCTGGTCATCTTTTGCGACAGGTGCAACCACGGCCACTGACCCTGTAACAGTTGGGGTATAGGTACCTTGTACCGTCTGACCGTTCGTGTCTTTAATGCTGTAGCGTACACCCTTCGCTTTACCGACAAAACTTGCCTCAGGTGTGAATTGAATCTTTCCACTACTCAATGCAACGTACACGCCCTCGCCCGGTACTGTTACTTTCTTGCCATCAGCACTTACCGTCGAGCCTTCGACTGGTGAGTCAACCAATGCCAGAGTCAAAGATCCTAATATAAACGATGCGCCTTCACTCGGGGTGTCATTTGCAACGACGTTGTAAACCTGCACTTCTCCCTGGGCACCAGTCGATGTGTCAGGAGCGGCCGTAGCAACACAAGGCTCTGCCGCATACGATGGCGCAGCAAAAGAAAAGGCTCCAAGCGCTGCAAATACCACCATCATCAAACCAAGTCGTTTTCGGAGCGGTTTGTGTACTAGTACTGCTAAAGCAGCTAGGATTGCAAGTATCGCAACGGATACTATTATCCAGAGAGAGTCTCCGGTTGCTGCTAGACAATTTTCCATATTCATACTCTTTCTATTCTAGATACTACTTGATGCTATTGTTATCTTGCTACAATGGTATCATGCTTGCGCTCCAAAAAAAACAACCTCACAGGCGTCGAGCCTATCTAATTTCTATCATTTGTCTTGTGGTCATAGGCATCGGAGTCTATGTACTCGTGCTCGTATCTGCTCCTGCAATCCATGTTGTATCTACCAATCCTCATACAAATTCCACAACTAAGCGGCTAGCGGCCAAAGATATCAAAGCTTCGTGGCTTTATATACCAAAAATTGACATTAATGTTCCGTTTTCAGAGGATGGCCTAAACACTGGGGCTTGGTGGCGAAAATCGGCCAACGGTAATCCGAAAGAGGGTGGAAATTTTGTGCTCGCAGCACATCGCTTCTCCCTGGGGGCAACACCCACACAAACAGCACGAAAGTCGCCGTTTTATAGCATAGACAAACTACAAATTGGTGATACCATCACAATCGACTACAACCATACACGATACACCTATACCATTACAAAAAAACTGACTGTTAAACCGAGTGATGTCTATATAGAAGAGCGCACAGAAAAACCACAATTAACCCTCTACTCTTGTACGCTCGGCGGTGAATACGACGGACGCGACGTAATTATTGCGCAGCCAAATTAAAATGCTATGCTGAACTGATCTTAATAACTATTCAGACCAGGGGATATGCATCATGGAAAAACGATATAACAAAATCGCATCACACGAGGAGGTTGACCTCCAGATCAAGAGGATCGCACAAGAGATCCTAAACACGCACAAAGACACTCCTCTCTTTGTAGCGTTACTCCGTGGAGCTGCACCTTTCACGAGTAAGCTAATGTTTGAGCTAAGTCGCCTTAATCCAAATTTTCATGCAGAGCTGGATTACATGATGGTTAGCACGTATGGCACTGAACGCACCGCTAGCGAGCCGCATATTGTTACTGATCTTGCTCCATCTACGACAGTAAAAGGACGTGAGGTTATCGTACTAGATGATGTACTCGACAAAGGCATAACGGCTGATTTTGTGTTTTCTCACCTCAGATCAAGAAGTGCAAAAAACCTACGGTTAGCAGTCCTCTGTGACAAAAAGGCAGTGCGCAAAAAGCAGATCGAAGCAGACTATGTCGGCTTCACTTTCTCAGACAACTGGCTTACTGGTATGGGCATGGATGATGCAGCCGTTGCACCCGAAGGATACCGTTGGCTTGAAGAAATTTGGGAAATTCCCCGATAAGAACTAAGTTAAGAAATCGCTCGAAAGATAGCCTGTAATCGCTCGTGCAGCCGCATAATCCTTCCGCTGGTATCGATATTCTCTCGAAGTTGCGTGCGAGAGATCTTGCTTGCTTCTGTTAGTCCACGAACATGTAGTGAGCAATCAAGATCACCACAAACTAGATACGAGACTGTGCTCGTCGCCGATTTCTTAAACGTCAAGACACCCGATCCGGTCCCTCGCCGCCACGTAGCGCAAATATCACAAATTATTGCTTCTACTCGACCGGCGGCATTTGCCTTTCGCTTGGCAAATGTAAACGGCGTCATCGCTCCTTCATATATCAGCACGCCGGCACTTCCCGTACGGTCAAATACCGCCAAGAAATCTCGCTCGTCCCAACGATTAATTAGCTCTGGCTGGTAGCGTAGTAATTCACGCTGTTTTTTGCGTAACTTTACCTGAACTACAAGCTCATCAAATTGTGCCTTGCTAACACTATTCATACTAGCTCATTATACTGGCGCATTAGCATCTTCATCAAAATTTTTTACTGCAATCAGTGCATTTAATTATGGTTATGGTAAAATAAAAGCCAGAACCAATTCAAAATCAACAACCATGGAAACAAACACGCCAAAACCGGTAGCATCGGCTCACACTGGAAAACGCTCCGTTCATCGTGCTGTAAAAATCGCTATTATCGCAAGTGTTGCGCTTGCTGTGCTGGCCAGTGGTGGTGTTGTTTTTGCCAAAACAGCATTACCCCTTACCGCTACCCTTTCACACAAAGCAGAGCGTATCGCAGTCGGCCAACCGATCAAAATCCAGCTCAATCAATCTATCCGCGATATTAATACGAGTGCGATTGCTATTACTCCAGCTATTCAGGGTGCCTGGACCAAACATACCGGCTCTCTGATTGCTGAAAATTTCCTCTCATTCACCCCGGCAGATTCTTTTCGCGCAGATACTGCCTATACTGTCTCACTCCCGGCAGCCGACCGATTGCTCGCTGGAAAAACCGAGCCACAAACGCTTACGTTCCGAACAGAGCCGGCACCAAGCCTAACGAATGCCGGCATGAATGCCCTTAAGGATGGGTCAACTATTGCCGCCGACTATGCTTTCCCCGCCGTCCTATCATCGAAAAATAACCACCTTCGCACCCTTGAGCTACGCACCACACCAAAGCTTACACTTAAACAAATAAGTAGCGATGACACTACCTACACCTGGAAAGTAAAAGAATTGCTACCCCAGGGCAAGAAATTGACTGTTGAGCTTTATGACACCAAGAATGATGAACAGCTTCTTAAGCGAACTTACGCTGTTGCCTCTATGCCGCGCATTACTTCAAGTACTCATCAGGTTGACCTTACTCCGGACAAACCTGTTGATATTACTTTTCAGAAGCCCATGAAGGAAGAAAACGATGCCATATCCTTTGATGTAAAGGGGGATGAAAAATGGCTCAATACTACTACCTATCGTTTTACACCTACATCAATTCAACCAGGCAAAACCTATAACTACACCTCAAAGGAGGGGCTTCGTAGTGCGGAAGGTGGCATTCTCACCGAAAAGCAAACCGGGACAGTGACGACGCGTGGTGCTGTAGCCGTCGTTGGCAGTAGTCCGCGTGGCGACAGGCTTAAGCAAGACCGCCAAGTAATCACCTTTACGTTCAATCAGCCCATCGACGCCGCATCGGCAAAGCCAAAATTCTCTGTCAATGCAGGGCAAGTTGCATCAGTTACCGTTCAGGGCAACACGCTTGCTGCTGTCGTAACCAAACTTGGCTATCAGCAAACAATTACTGCACACGTAGCCGCGGGAGTGAAGAATGCCGGCTTTGGCTTACCTAGTAGCCAAGCTGCATCGGTATCATTCACCACCGAATACCAGTCAAAGAGACTGTCGGTCCCCCACTTTCAGCAGCAACACTCGGCAACTTGTGCTGTCGCCTCAACGCGAATGGCGCTTGCCTACTATGGCATTGGGGTAAGTGAAATGAGCATTGTCGGTAAAATGGGTTACAAACCCACTACGCTCAATAAAAAGACCAACCCCGCCACCTGGGATGACCCACGCGAGATGTTCGTTGGCTCAGTTGATGGTTCAATCACTAACGGTACCGGTGCCGGACCCGATGCCCCACCAGTTGCCAAAGTTGCCCAAAGCTACGGACGTAGCGCATCAGTCATCTACGGCGCTACCCCTTCATGGATTGCCCAGCAAATTTATAACGGCGATCCAGTCGTCATGTTTGGCGCATACCGCCACGGACTCGGCTTTATAAGCTGGAAAACGCCATCTGGACGTATCGCCAAGATGAATCGTTCTAGCCATGCAACAGTAGTAACCGGTGTCGTAGGAAGCGTCTCATCCCCAATTGGTTTCTGGGTTAGTGATCCGATGAAATCAAGCGTAGAATACTGGTCAGCCGGAAGCGTCGCAGCAAATATTGCCCAAGATGCCGATCGCCAAGCAGTCGTTATTCGCTAATAGCTTGGCATGGCTATGCAATATCTCGACGTCGGAAAACAACAATCGCAACAAGTAGTGTGATCAGCGTGACCCCACCAAGCACCGCCACATTTGCCCACTGTATGCCATCTTTTACCACATCAACAGCTGGGAAATAATGTAGTAGTGACAGACCTTCATAGTTCTTAAGCCAGTCAACCGCATCACCAAATGTCGAAAGGATGAAACTACCGATTACTACCAAAACACCGATCATTGTTGCAAAGGCACGCTTACCAAGTGCCATGCCCGCGGCAAACGGTACCGTGCCAAGCGTTACCATGAGGAGCCAGCTAAAGCCAAGCAGCTGTGCTAAGTGACTAAATTCGATCGATGCATCGTCAAGAAACGGTAGTACAGCATAGATACCCACCGCTATACCGAGTGTCGCAACAAAAGTAATCGTCACCATAGCAAACCACTTTTCGAGCAAAATCTTTGTGCGACTAATCGGCAAGGCAGTAATTGTACGTAACTCGCCCGATTCTTCCTCAGCGCTACTAAGACCGATACCTAGGATAATTGCCATAATACCCGCAATTAGTGGTAAGCGAATATCGAACAGTTGTGATGCAATGTAGGTTGAAAACTTCTGCAGGTCAGCCAGATTTCCAATCAAGCCCTCAAAGGCTTTTGGCATATTCTTAACCAACTCGTCAATTGCCCCGTCCTGATGCATCGCCGGATAAAACGTTGTCATCAGCGCCGCAAGCGCAACGAGGCCGAGTGTCCAGCCAAACACAAACCACCGCCGCTCATACATTGTCTTGCCGTAAACAGAACGTATCATTTCCGTACCTCCTCATTCACGTACATCTCTTTGAATGCACTTTCCAGATTGTACTCCGTAATCTCTATATCACGGAGATGTTTGATGCCCGTAATCCAGCGCTGCAATTCCGCGACGTCGCCGTGGTAAGCAAACGCCAGCACGGTACTGTCTTTATCGGTGGTCTTCTCTACTTCAGTTGCGTCTTTTGGTGGTGCGATTGCCTTCCAGTCCGCCACAACTCGCACCTGCTTGCCACTGCTTGCGAGCAGTTCATCCGCAGACACGTCCTTGATCACCCGCCCTTCACGCATCAGGATCACGCGATTACACACGTCCGCCACCTCGTTAAGGTAGTGTGACGACATAAAGATCGTCTTACCTACAGCTTGACTCTCGCGTACCAGTTGCAAAAATGCTTCTTGCATCACAGGGTCCAGGCCGCTGGTCGGTTCGTCGAGAATGATCAGTTCTGGATCGGTCACAAATGCACCAATCAGCGCAATTTTTTGCTTGTTACCTCGTGAGAGTGTGCCAATCTTTTTGTCGAGCTGGGGCTTGAAGCGCTCACATAGATTATCAAATAATGCGTCATTATTCCCGGCTGATTGCCTGCGAACAAACTGCAGATACTGTGCGCCCGT
>JASLCR010000015.1 GCA_030145955.1 Candidatus Saccharimonadales bacterium | reverse complement strand
CCAGATTCTCTTCATCCATTCCGGACCTTCAATAAGCATCAAGAATGAGAGAACCAAGGTGAGAAAGAGCGATGTCATAAAGCCAAAGAAAGATCCTACACCATCGATAATATTTGATCCAACGTTTGATGCCCAGCCAGACGCATTCTTCTTGAGAGAATTCAAGGCATCATCTACTTGTGGCCGTAAATTATACTCATCGATTGCCTTATCGAGTGAATGCCAGCTATTTGTTGCGTTATCAACAAGATCCGGCACCGTCTGTGCAAACTTCGCCGTTTGTTGGATAATAGGTGGAACTGCAAGGAAAAGGAAAGCACCGATAAATGTCACTACGAGAAGATACGCGATTGCGGTACTACCAATCCGACTTCTCCCCGGAAGGTATTTCGCCAGGCGACTCACTGGACCATTAAGCGCTAGAGCCAGAAACAATGCTGCACCTACTACGATAAGCCCTGCACGGGCGCTGTAAATCATTAGGCCCGCAAGCCCAAATCCAATTACTACCAACCAAAATCGAACAAATGTCTGCGTATCTACTTGTACTCGTACTTTCATGGTCTCAATTATAGCATGTGGTGTAAGATGCGCATCATTATTGCCACCGACTATACAAGAACATTAAGCTTTTTGCGCTCAAGCTGGATATCAAGAGGTAACGTAAGCTGCGTCAACTCACCATCATGTGAGACTGGTAATGTGCCAACTTTACCATCGATACGAAATGAGACACCCTCATAGCTACGAAGCCGGTATGTTTTACCAATGAGTGCTGCAAGTAATGCGGCAAGCAGCTGTAAGCGATTATGCGCAAGAGCAACATATATACACAAAATTCCGCCATCGAGCCGCGCACGCGACACATTTCCACCAGAAAACTCATAGCGATTATTACCGATAAATACGAAGGGGGTTCGCACTGTACGTCCATCGATGAGCAACTTATAGCTACGAAAACGCACGAGCGCTACCATCGCACCCCATACGGCAGCTGGCCATTTTCCAATACGCGATTCATGTTCTTCTCGTTCTACCAGCGAACGTGGATAGATGCCCAACCCGGCGTTATTGCAAAAGACAATATCATTGATTGAGCCATAATCTATCTTCTTTACCTTATTCGTCGGGAGCTGTGCAATTGCTTGCTCGATATCTACTGGCACTCCAAGATCACGCGCAAAATGGTTAAGCGTGCCACCTGGCAAGGGAGCAAGTGTCGCCGCCGTGCCGCCAAGTATCTTCGTGGCACCGTTCATTGAGCCATCACCGCCAACCACGGCCACTGTCGCTTTTGGATGCTTTGCAACATATGTCCGCAGTGTCTTCTCAAGCTGCGCATTAATCGGGATCCACTGCTCAACTACTATTTTGTTTTTATCAAATAGTTTACCGAGATTCTTCTTATCAAAGCCTCCACCTGACTGCTGATTATAAATAACCGCGAGCTTCATCGTGCCCCTAACGGATGGAGTACAAAAATAACAAATGCCAACATCGCTGCTCCCAGGAGCCAGCCAGCGAGCACATCGCTAGGGTAGTGCACGCCCAGGTAAACGCGCGATATTCCGACTAGGAGCGGCACAATGCAAAGTGCAAGGCATACAATAATATTCCATGGTGCAGGCAGTAAATGATATGCCATATACGCAAGCAGTCCGTACGCAATTATCGACCCGCTTGAGTGTCCGCTCGGGAAACTGAAGGTGTCAATCCGCAGATTAACAGCATAGTCATTCACAGGGCGTGCACGAGCAAAGAGAAACTTCAAAATTGCGCCAACAGCAAGGGTTACCCAGACAGCGCCGCCTGCAACTGCTAATTTTAGGTTCTGTTGCAAAAAGCCATAGATTACGATAACCAGCCCGATACCAATTGTTACAATCGGATCGCCAAGCATGGTAATTGCCATAAAGAACGGCTTTAATGCCGCTGGCAGTCCAATAATCAGCTTGGTCACCGTGGTATCAAATGTATGGATAATTGCCCGCATATACCCAGTATATACCGGTGTGCGATATACTTAATATATGCCTACATTTTCTTTCGATATCGTTTCAGACTACAACAAAGCAGAGATGAATAATGTTTTCGCACAGGTTGAACGCGAAATTACTAACCGGTACGACTTCAAGGGGACACCCGCTGCCATTGAATGGCTCGGCGATAAAATAGGCTTTACACTTATTGGGCAAGGTCAGTGGCAACTTGATGCCGTACTCGATATCGTGCGCAAAAAACTCGCCGCTCGTGATCAAAGCTCAAAGGTGCTTGATCTCTCAAAGACACCCACCGAATCAAACCTAAAAGCCACCTGGGAGATTCCATTTAAAAGCGGACTTAAGCAAGAAGACGCTAAGATGATCACCAAAAAACTCCGCGACGAGGCACCAAAAGCAAAAGCCCAAATCCAGGGTGAAGAAGTTCGCGTATCAAGCGCCAGCAAAGATGAACTACAGAAAATAATGCAGCTTCTAAAGGCAGCAGATTTTGAATTCCCGCTGTCGTTCACAAATTTTCGCTAAGCGCTGCGCTTACGCTTGACTAAATTTGCTACACAATGTATAGTAAATACATGACTGAAGCAGTAAAAACAATTGGCTGCGTAAAAGCTGCAACCGAAATACTCGGCGACAAGTGGACGCCTCAGTTGCTGCGATTCTTTGTAAATAACGAAGTAGTACGCTTTTGCCAGCTTCAAGACCTCGTCGGCGGCATCAATCCACGCACACTTTCAGCACGGCTTACTCAATTAGAAGATGAGGGGATCATCCTTAAAAAGGCCACCTCAAGCGAACGACGCTGCGAGTATCAACTGACCGAAAAAGGTCACGCACTTCTTCCAATCCTGCGCGACATGCAGGAATGGTCAGCAGTCTACGGATAGCTTTCAGCGTTATCTCAGAATTATGCGTATACTAGAATATAGATGCGTGTATTGATTATCGAAGACGAACACAAGATTGCTCGAGCCATTAAAAAAGCGCTCGAACAGGAAAGCTATGCCGTTGATATTAGCTTCGATGGCGATGATGGCCATGCCATGGCGACGACTGAACCCTACGATGTGATGATTATTGACCGGATGCTGCCTGGTGAATACAACGGCCTTGATATCGTCAAAGATGTGCGCGAACAGGGCATTCATACACCAATACTATTTCTTACCGCTCTTGGCCGTACAGAAGACAAGACAACAGGCCTCAATAGTGGTGCCGATGACTATCTTGTAAAGCCATTTGCTATCGAGGAACTGCTCGCCCGTGTACGTGCGTTACTTCGCCGGCCTGCCGAACAGCATTCTCCCGTTCTTACTGCAGACGCCCTGGAACTCAATACCATTGAGCATACCGTCACACATAAAGGCAAGGAACTGCGCCTCACTGCAAAGGAATTTGGTCTCCTCGAGTATCTACTACGAAATAAAAATCGTATACTCACTAAAGATACAATCATTTCGCATGTCTGGGATTACGATGCCGATATCCTACCCAATACCGTTGAAGTCTACATAAAATACCTTCGCAACAAAGTCGACAAACCATTTAAGACTGACCTTATTCAGACCGTCCGCGGGTTTGGCTATAAACTGAGCGCAAAAACATGAAGCAAATGTTCGCCTCTGCGACACTCAAGCTGACGGCCTGGTACTTGGCGATATTGATGTCGATATCGCTCTTTTTTAGTGTGATCATTTATCAGATATCCTCATCGGAGGTCCGGACCCGGCTTCATGTCGTCGAGCAACAATTCTCATTTCCGGTTATTACAGATCCTCGTATGGGTACCTACAGCGAGTTCCAGAAGCGCCAGCTCCAAGAAGCAAACCTTAACTTATTTGTGGCGCTTTTTTACTCAAATCTCCTTATTTTACTGCTCGCCGGAATAGGTAGCTACTTTCTCGCCAGGCGCACGCTCGCACCAATTGAGGAATTTCAGGAAACCCAAGAGCGGTTCACCTCAGACGCCAGCCATGAACTCCGCACACCGCTCGCTATCATGAAAAGTGAGCTAGAGGTGGCCGCACGCGATAAGAACCTTACGAAGCAAGAGATGCGTGAACTGCTAGTGAGTAATCTTGAAGAAGTAGATCGTCTAAGCGCACTCTCCGAAACACTGCTTAAGTTATCTCGCCGTGATTTCTCTGAACTCGACTTTGCACTCATTGATATTGGCACCATCATTCGCAAAAGCATGAGTAGTCACAAAAATACTCCTAAAAATCGCTTTAATACCGTGCTACCCCGTAAAAAAGCAATCATCAGAGGCAATACTTCAAGCATTCATGAACTCTTTGCCATTTTAATCGACAACGCACTCCGCTACAGCTCCGACGATTCCACGATTGACATACATGTCGAGACAAAAGCAAACTCAGTTATCATAACAATAAAAAATACCGGACCAGGTATTAGCAAACATGACTTACCGCACATTTTTGATCGATTTTATCGCGGCGAAAAGTCACGCAGTACATCAGCAGGAGGGTACGGGCTCGGACTGTCGCTTGCGAAAAATATCGTTGACCTACACGACGGCGAGATAGTTATCGACAGTATTCCAGACAAAGAAACTACTGCAAAAGTTATCCTCAAAAAATCTACCAAGAAATAGTCAAATATTCAGGTTTCCCTCAGCAAGACGCGAGATACTGGTGGTGTAGTGAATCAACTACCAATGAAATCAATACGAACATGGAGGGGAAAATTATGTCAGAAATGAATACGAACGTTATCCTACTTAGTAAAAAGGGAATGAAAGAGCTTAAAAAATCTGTTGCAAAACTTGAGCGGCGACAGGCAAGTATTATTGCAGAACTACGAGAGTTAGATAAGGTAGACAATCACGATCAGCGCCTCGAGCGCATCGAGAAGCTGGCACAGCTTGAGATTGTCGAAAGCGAGCTAGCCGAAAAGCAAGCAGCTTTCAGAAGCGCTAAGTTATTTCCACGCAAGCGCGATGCCCTAAAAGTTGCCCTTGGTTCCGTGGTTGAACTTATTGATATGAAGGGTCGCATGGTTCGCTACATGATCGTTGATAGCATTGAAGCAAATCCAAGCGACGGTCGAATCTCTGTGCACAGTCCGCTTGGCCAAAGCCTAATTGGTAAAACCATCCAAGAAACAGTGCAGTGGGGTGCCGGCCTGCGTGCACGCCAAATGCAACTTGTTGCAATTCACTAACTAGCAGTAGTTGAGGCAGAGATAGCAACAGTGGTCAAACAATGGCCACTGTGTTATATTTATATGAGTTTTCCTAACACGGGAAATACCCAATGGGGTGTGGCCAAGTGGTAAGGCACATGGTTTTGGTCCATGCATTCGGGGGTTCGAATCCCTCCACCCCAGCCATAGAAAAAGTCTTAGGTCTTCTGATCTAAGACTTTTTCTATTGTTAGCGGCTGGGATCCGAATCCCCGCTTTTGCGAAAGCAAAAGACGGCGGGTTCGGCGAAGCGCGGTGAAGAAAAATTAGCTTGCTCATTTTTTCGAGCAAGCGGAGGAACGAAGTGATATCCCTCCACCCCAGCCAAGTTGAGATTTACCGCGCCGAGATTTTTAGGGTTCGGAAAAGGATTTTTCTGGCGGGTACGCTACAATGCGATTACTCCGGTGGTATAATCATCTTATGAATTCTGTAATAGTTTTGCGTGGTCCGTCTGGAGTTGGAAAATCCACTATTTCGCACATCATTCAAAAAAAGATGAGTTCAAAGTGGGTAGTTATCGATGTCGATAAGTTTAAGCACTATATGCCTTTGTCTGATGATGGTATTAGTCATGAGAAAGGCAGCGAGAATCGAAGGAAAAGATCCGCGATTGCGCAAGATGTAAGCCAGTATTTCACAAAGCAAGCTTACATCAATGGATATAACGTTATCATTGAAGAAATGTACCGAGACGAGCACATCGCAAAGCTGAAATCATTTTTCAACGCAAACAACATTGACTACCGTACAGTCTTTTTATCAGCTCCTTTAGATGATGTGATTCAGCGTAGTAAAAGTCGCGAGAAGGTTGTACCGGAAGAAGAAACACGCCGGTTTTACGATGAAACACAGCCACTTACTGATGACTTCGTCATCGACACTACCAAGTATTCTAGCGAAGAAGCGGCTGACCTGATAATTGACCAGCTCCAATCGAAGGACGTAGTTGAGAAGGAATAAATATGACTGAGCAACTATCAGAACAACCTGTAAACCCAGAAATACTCAAAGAGAACCCAGTTATCGTCGTAGACATTGACGGTGTTCTATTTGACACACCTCAACACGCCGTCGAGCGGTGGAATAACATACATGGTACGAGCTATAAGGTTGAGGACATTTTTGACCACAACGCTAAACACAATAAGGACCTGTTTCGTCATTGGCATGATGACGGTGTAGAAACCGATACGGAAACTGGTAAGAAGTTTGATGACGGCTTCTATGGCGCACAGAAAGACGTGGCAAACTACTTGCTGATACCTGGTGCGCGTGAGGTACTTGCAAGGTTAAAAGCAGAGTATGGCGCGTCGCTTCATGCACTCACAGCACGCGATAAGGGCAACTTGGAAGATGTTACGCTAACGGCACTTGGGGAACATTTTGGCGTCGGCGACGCCGACGAAGATCTCATAGATGAATTGCATTTTTCTGGTGATCCCGATTTTATCGGTGAAACACAAGCAGACAAAGGCACGATATTACGAGATAAACTCGGCGCGCACATTATGGTTGAGGATAGCGTAGCAAACGCAATAAGCTCAAAGAAAGCCAACGTCGCTACGTTTGTGCTGGGTCGCGCATATAATCAAACTGGGCATGATTGGTCACCAGATGCAATCGCTCCCGACTGGGATACGCTTTACTCTTTAATTTCGCAGTCGCTTGACGAGCAGGGCTTTAAGAAAACTACGAACTAATTTGCAATTTGCGCGAAGCGCGTCGGCTATGCCGGCTAAAGCCACGCCGCCTCTGCCATTTATGGCAGGCAACCGACCAGAAAAACCCTTTTCCAAACCCTAAAAATCTCGGCGGAGTAAATCTCAAAAAATATGCAAAGGGCTTTTCTGGCGGGGCGCAGCACAGCTTGCCGTGCTAGGCGGTAGGGCCGAGCTTGCACTTCAGTCATTTTGCTCGAAATAGGTTCGAATTTCGGCGTACAAGGGAGCCACAGAAAAAATCAGTTAACTTTTTCCTCGCTCCTGCTATCGTCTTTATCAAACGGATGCTCAAGATCAAGCCACTCCTTTAACATGTACTTTATTTTGCTGACATCATTGGTCATCACCCAGACCTTAAAGAACAGAATGACACAGAGCACAAACCAAAGTATCGCAATAAAAAGTACAAACTCGACTACACCACTGCCTGTAACGACAACTTGTTCAAAATCTCCTCCCAACATAACCATTCTCCTATTCTATCGGTTGATGCTTTTATCTTAGCACGCGATACATATCATCGTACTACTATTACAATCTACCGAATTGACCGCTTAAATTCCTTCTCCGCCTTCGGATCAGCATAGCGTGCCATCGGCTCAAAAGCAAAGATCCGCTCATCTTTCGGTTTGTTCTCATCGATCTGCTTAAGCGCATTAATAAAGAACCGCTCAATGAGCCACTCTCGGCCAGGAGCAGTCTTCGCATGCACGGCGATATACCACAACTTATCCCATTTCTCGATTTCGCCGATCTTGATAGGGTTTCGCACCATAGCGCTATTTGACGGCACCGCATCAATCACTTCTTGAATTGCCGCTTGGGCAATCGACGGCTCATGAGTAAAGATATCTACAATGTAGGTACGGGCAGCATTACGCGTCACATGCACGGCATGAATTTGTTGATTATGAATCCAGATCGCTTCACCACTTAGGCTACGAAGCTTTGTTGATCGCAGAGTAAACCGCTCAACCACGCCAGAGACATCGATAAACGGCTCTACCTTAACATGATCACCAACATGAAACCATCCTTCGGTAATCATTGCTGCGCCAGCGGTAATATCGCGAAGTACCGGCCCAAGCGTTTGCCCAGCGACAACAATAAAGAAGGCACTTGCACCAATCGCCGCCGCGCTACTGCTTGAGGCTGGTGTGAGCAAGCGCCACGTAAGATAGGCAACGATAGCGACGACAACAGCACGAACTATCGCCACCGCAATGCTTAAGTAGGTTTCAATTTGCCGGTAGCGTATCTGCCGTTGATTATCTGTCATTTGATCAGATTTAGTGCCAACCACCTGCGCAACACGAACAATCACTCCTGCAAGCAATTTACTCGCAAGATACGACGCAACTATCGCCGCGACAAGGATGAGTACCGAGCGGTATGCATTTGGTTGAGCTAAAAACTCCGATGTCTCGTGCTGAATTGTTAGAAATAAAGAATCGTTCACGTACACCTAGTATAACGAATGTACGCGGGGACGCAAGCGAGTATTACGTACCAAGAATACTGACCGACCGGGCAATGACAAGCGCTAATGTAAAAATAGAAATCATCGCTTGCGAAGCCATCAGCAACTTCGCCTGGCGTGTCAGCGGGTGAGCACTAGTGGTTGCGCCGTTTACTGAATTAATAGCCGAGATATAAAGATAATCAATAAACTCCGGCCGCCAATCAGGAAATTCATTTGGCATGCCTTGCTGGGTAAATTGAAAATCCTTGTCAGACTTTGTCCAGCGGCGATTTGTCAGACCTGGGCTGTCAATCTCCCAGTACCAAAGTGCAAAAACGATGACATTCGTGACAAAGATTGCGAGGGCAGATCCGAGAAGCTCAAACCCGCTTGCCGTGCTACCAACAATCAGCGCATAAATAACGACAGCAAGAGAGGCCATGTTTGCGAGTGAGATTAGTCCAATTAGCGATGTGGCAATCGTATGATGCAGCGTACGCTCACGAAGACTTTTTACACTTGATGCGAAGCCGAGCGAGAGTGCCAACGCAACCTCGACAGCGATCAAGATATACTGCGGAACAGAGAAAAAGTGATCGTTAATGAGCCATACAATAAACTGAAGAGCAACCGCAATAAATAAAGCAATTTGCGCCTCGATAAGTTCAACTTTTGACAGTTTAGTCGCCATACGCCTCCATTTCAACCATAATAATAGCATAAAATAATTATGCTCGTTTTTCACCTACTTCCTGGTGCTATACTTAAATAAGCATGAAGTCTCTATTTCACTCACATCACCCATTTCGCATATTCCTCATCAGCGCCATTATCACGATACTTGCTCTTATATTCGTAGGAGCTGAGCTTGGCCCGAGTGCATTATTTATCGCCACCGTACTCATTCTTGTGGAAATAACCTTCAGCTTCGATAACGCGATCATTAATGCCAAAGTTCTCTCAAGTATGAGTAAATTTTGGCAAACATTCTTTATGACTATCGGAATATTCATTGCCGTCTTTGGTATGCGGCTGGTATTTCCGATTGTCATTGTCATGATTACTGCTGGCTTGTCAGCGCCAGAGGTGC
>JASLCR010000040.1 GCA_030145955.1 Candidatus Saccharimonadales bacterium | reverse complement strand
GGTGGAACCGCCTGTTTAGAGGCCCGAGGCACGCACGTTCTAATACGATATGCGTGCTTTTTATATTTAAAAGGAGGTTCATATGAACGAAGAGCAATTATATGCAATGCGACACAGCCTGGCACATATTACTGCACAGGCGGTGCAGCATCTCTGGCCCGAGGCGAAGTTTGGCGTTGGTCCGGTAGTCGAAAATGGTTTCTACTACGATATTGATCTTGGTGATACGAAGATCTCTGAAGCCGATTTCAAAAAGATTGAAAAAGAAATGCGTAAGGTTATCGCCGCCGACTATCCATTTGAGCGCAGCGAAAAGCCAATTGATGAAGCACTTGAGTGGGCGAAGAGCGCGAGTCAGCCATATAAAGTAGAACTACTCAACGATTTGAAGCGTGAGGGTACAACTCTTGCAAGCGAACTAGACGCGGCCGTTATGGGTATGGAGCTTCCGGCGGGTATCGGTGGAGCTGCACATGACCCAGTAAAGAGTATTGTCGACGTGTCATTTTATACCGATGGCGATTTTACCGACCTTTGTCGCGGTCCGCATGCGGAGTCGACCGGTAAGGTTGGTGCTTTTAAGCTGATGCGTGTCGCTGGTGCCTACTGGCGTGGTAATGAGAAGAATCCTCAAATGCAGCGACTAGATGGTGTAGCATTTGCAAGACAAGAAGAGCTCGATGAACATCTCGCTATGCTTGAAGAAGCCAAAAAGCGCGATCATCGAAAGCTGGGTCAAGAGCTTGATCTATATACAACTTCACCATTGGTAGGTGTAGGGCTGCCGATGTTTACTCCTCGTGGCACAGTGCTGCGTGAAAAAGTAGCAGCACTTTCAAATCAGTTACGCAAAGCGCGTGGCTTTGAAGCGGTGTGGACTCCGCATATCACCAAGAAGGATTTATATGAAACTTCAGGTCACTGGGCAAAGTTTGGCGATGAACTGTTTTTGGTAACAAGTCAGGAAACGAGTGATGAAATGGCGCTAAAGCCGATGAACTGCCCGCATCATACACAGATTTTTGCTAGCAAGCCTCGTAGTTATCGTGATATGCCGGTTCGTTTTCTTGAGACCACAACCGATTATCGTGATGAAAAAACCGGCGAGCTTGGCGGGCTTAATCGTGTGCGATCTTTAACTCAGGACGATAGTCATGTCTTCTGTCGACCAGATCAGATTGCTGATGAGGTTGATGGACTCTTGGCTGCTGCAGGCGAGCTCTATAATTTGCTTGATATGAAGCTTCGCGTACGGTTGAGTTATCGTGATGATTCAGATGCATATCTTGGCGAGCTCGATTTATGGCAGTCTGCCCAGGCTCAGCTGAAAGATGCAGTGGTGAAGAACGGGCTCGAGTATTTTGAAGAAGAAGGTGAGGCTGCATTCTATGGCCCGAAGATCGATTTCATGGCAACGGATGCAATTGGCCGTGAGCATCAGGTTGCTACGGTGCAGATCGACTTCGTGCAGCCTGAACGTTTCGGGCTTGAGTATACCGGCGAAGATGGCGAGAAGAAGACACCTGTGATGGTACACTCTGCGCTGCTTGGTTCAATCGAGCGATTCCTGTCGGTATTTATTGAACATACGGGAGGCTGGTTCCCATTCTGGCTTGCGCCTGAGCAGCTTCGTATTTTAACGATCAACGACACTGTTATGGACTATGTTGAAGAAATAACATCGATACTATCAGAGGTAGTGTTGATGAAGCCAGTGAAATATAATGAAGTGCGATTTACAACGGACGATCGTAACGAGAGTCTTGGCAAAAAGATCCGAGAGGCAACAGCTATGAAGATCCCGGTGCAGCTCATTGTGGGTCCAAAAGATAAAGAAGCTAGAGAAGTGAGTGTTCGCACTCAGAATGGTGAGGAAAAAGTAGCACTCGATAACCTAGTAAGTTATCTGGATGGTCTGAACTAGGAGAGCTATGGCACGACAGATTATTGCAATTGATATTGATGACGTTCTTGCGGACAATGCCGCTGGCTTCGTGGAGTTTAGTAATAAGATGTGGGGTACCAACCTGCAGCCAGAAGACTATGATGAGCATTGGGCGAAAGTGTGGGAGGTTGATAATACGGAAGTTGAGCGTCGTGCCAACGCCTTCCACGAATCTGGGGTGATAGGGGGCTATCGGCATAATGATACAGCCTTGCCGGTATTGAAACGCTTGAGCCAAGATTACGATCTCTGTATCGTGACTTCACGGCGTACACAGGTACGTCAAGACACGCTGGAATGGATTAATCGTCATTATCCAGGTATCTTCAGTGATGAAGGAATTCACTTTGCGGGCATTTGGGATACGATTGATCATCGGTCGGTGCATCAGACCAAGGCAGGTATCATAGCTGATATCGGGGCAGATTTTTTGATAGATGATCAGCTAAAGCACTGCCAGGCGGTAGCCGCAAGTGGCAAGAAGACAATTCTGTTCGGCGATTATAGCTGGAACCAGTCTGATCTATTAGACGAAGGTATTGTAAGAGCTGTAGATTGGGCTGCAGTAGAAAGCTACTTCTATGATCAGTAAAGGGAGAGTGAAGCATGAACGATGAATTAGAGTTTGGCAAGAAATTTCGAGAAAAGATTTACCAGCTCATGAGTGAACTCCCAGGAGGCAAAGTAACAACCTATGGTGATCTTGCTGCCATGGCGGGCCAGCCGCGTGCGGCTCGTATCGTTGGTGGTATTGCTCATCAAGGACCCGACGACCTTCCATGGCACCGGCTCGTCAACAAAGAGGGTGGGCTCGCGATAGGCTATCACGGTGGGCAGGAAGTACAGCGCCAGATGCTGGAGCAAGATGGGATTACCTGTACTGACTATAAAGTAGATAATTTTGGAGAACGACGATGGCGCCCTCAGGAACACGATCCGAACCTCCGCTTATTGTAATTCTTGGTCCGACGGCAAGTGGTAAGACGGGTCTTGCGATTGAGCTTGCTAAGCGTTATGGGGGCGAAGTGATTTGTGCTGACTCGCGAACAGTCTACGAGGGTATGGATATCGGAACCGCCAAGCCGACTATTGATGAACGGGCAGGTGTTCTGCACTGGGGGCTTGATCTTATCGGACCAGACAGGCGTTTTAGCGCAGCGGAATTCCAGGCATATGCAAAAGAAAAGATAGCCGATATCCGTCGGCGAGGAAAGGTGCCGTTTCTTGTGGGCGGAACCGGACTTTATATTGACTCTGTTGTGTTTAACTACGACTTCCCGAGACCACTTAGCGAAGCTGAACGAGCGAGGCTCTCTATTATGTCGAAGGAGGATTTGTATAAATATTGTATAGAAAACAACATAGAATTACCGATTGACGATAAGAATAAGCGTCGACTCGTTCATGCAATTGAGACTACCGGTCAAACGCCTCTCAAGAGAAATACACCAGCTCATAATACTATTATTGCAGGATTAGCAACGGATAAAGATATTCTAAGGAAGCGGATTGCTGATCGTACTGAACAAATGTTTAAAAACGGTGTTGTTGATGAGGCAATAATGTTGGGCAAAAAATATGGATGGGAAACAGAAGCGATGACGAGTAATGTGTATCGCTCAATACGACTTTTTCTTGAGGGCGGGTTATCTATTGAGGAAGTAAAAAATGAGTTCATGGTTCGCGACTGGCAGCTGGCAAAACGTCAGATGACATGGTTTCGGCGCA
>JASLCR010000067.1 GCA_030145955.1 Candidatus Saccharimonadales bacterium | reverse complement strand
TGAAGCATGCTGAACATGCGGGTAAAGAAATTGGGTATATGAATATTATCGAGCGACTTGCAGCTGGTTTGAGTCCTTTATTGGGCGGTGTAGTAGCGACATTATTTGGCCCAGCAATAATGGTAGTACTTGCGGCGCTACTCTTTCTAGTTTCGGCTGGGCCGCTGCTACGTACGCCAGAGCCTATTAAGACTCGCCAGCCGCTACGATTTAGTGGATTTCCATGGAAGGCGACCTATCGGAGTATCTTTGCCAACAGCTCTGTTGGGTTTGACATTTTTGCAACTGGGCATGCTTGGACTCTTCTTATCACCGTCGTTATTTTAGTGTCTGATGGCCAGGAATTGTACGCCAAAATGGGATTATTCGCATCTTTAACGATCCTAATTACTGTTTTTGCGGCATATACCTTCGGTAAGCTGATTGATCGTCGCCGTGGTCGTGAGCTGCTGACGGCTGGCGTAGTAGTCGATGCACTTACTCATGTATCGCGACCATTTGTCACTGGTCCAGCAGGCATTGTGGCCGCCAATGCAGTGAACGACACCGCAACTACCGCGTACACAATGGCATTTATGCGCGGGATGTTTGATATGGCAGATGTATCAGGCTTTCGCGTAACGTATCTCTATCTAATGGAGCTTGCAAGTAATATAGGCGCGACAATTGCTGCACTGCTGTTTGTATTAATTAATCTGCTACTGCCAGTTAGTACGAGTTTTATGATATTTTTCTCAGTGACCGGTTTGGTTGGCCTTGGCATGCTGAGCGCGCGTTTTCCTCTCTATAAAAAATAATCACCATCCGCTATACTAGAGAAAACATAGTAGGTGGGTTTTCTTTGGTGGCAGATAAGAGACAAGTAAAGAAGAATATACAGCGACTCCAGCGTATTAAAACCTGGCAGCTTGTTATTGTTTTACTTTTAATTGGTCTGATCTCCGCTACGTTGCTTCGCCTCAACAATATTGGCATGATTGAGCGACGAACGGCAGTGAAGCAAGCTGATGAGCGCGGCGATGAAGCGGCACTTGCCAACAATCTGTACGCGTTGCAGCGTTGGAGCGCGGGACACATGAATGCTGAGTCTGATGCCTTTTATCTTGAGCATAGCTATCAGCGCGATGTTAAAAAAGCTACGCAAAAAAATAATACCTCGAGTGACGTGACAGCTCGGATTGTAAATGAGGCCGATACAATCTGTAAAGGGCGGTTTGGCAATGTATATTCATCGGCATATGTGCTTTGTTTTTCAGAAGAACAGGCACGACTGATTGCGAAGTATCCGCATGTGGACGTATCTGTAAAACTACCGAATCCGGAGCTGTATCGGCATGAATTCTCTAGCCCTGCATGGTCCCCTGACTTTGCTGGCTGGTCATTACTCTTATGCGGGGTGATTATCCTTATCATAATCTTCCGGCTTATTAGTCTGGTAATCTTGAAATTACTCCTTCGGCGCCACTACACAGGCATTTAGCTGTTGACAGAGGCCACTAGAGGGCATATCCTAGGGTTTGTAAATACTACTAACAGGAGGTATAAGAAAATTATGGCTGGATACAGTCACACAAACTCAAAGGGTATTACATACTACTTGCACAAGACTGAAGTAACACTTCGTGGTGGTAAGCCACAGACTATCTACTTCTTTGCAAAGGTAGAGAAGAATGCAAAGGGTGAGCCAACAGATCTTCCAGAAGATCGCGTTGTAAAGGAAAACCCACGTAACGGTTTCCTTACTGTTTCAAAGAAGAAGTAGTTCTTTTCAAGAGAATATTTCAAGACAAAATCCTCCGCACATAACTGGGCGGAGGATTTTTGTATGAAATACTTGCGCCAGGCACTAGCGGAATGGTACAGTAGAGTAAAACAAACAGGTGCCAAAATCGCCCCAAACCGGTTGCCTGTTCTATACGGCCCGCGGAGGGGCTTTTTTGATAGAGTGGACGAGCCGAGCGACAATAAATGCTTGCATTTATTTCCAAGGCGACTCCATTCTATTTCTCTTTTTAGCTAAAAAGGGAAACGAAACGGATTGTTATAACATCAAGCGTTCTCGATTAACTCGACTATTCATCATTGACTTTTTTGTTCCTTTATGCTACTATTTCGTCATGAAGTCAGAGTATGACACTCTAGGCATAAATGTTACCGAATATAAAGGTGACGTTATTCCCTTGACTGATATCGATCAGGAAAAAGGTGCACAGTGGATAACATCTGAAGGTGAAGATATCGGGAGTCGGGCTGTACGCAGTGCAGTTGTAGCAGAACTCTTCCCTGAAGATACGCTGCATGGTCACGAGGTAAGCGAATCTATCCCTAAGTGGCAGCGTGACCGCTTTACGTATGCAAATCTTGGTATCACAATGTTTACTGCTGAAGAGTTTCGTACACTTCCGGTAGTGGAGTATGATATCTGGCAACGAGTCGTTCGCAATTATATGAAATCTCTTAAAAATCATGCAGGGCGCATACGTCATGCGGAGGGGCAAATAGAATTTGACTATGACTTGGGTGTGCTTTATGGATCAGATCGTAGTGTAGAGGAGTTACTACGGTATGCGAACGAGCTGGAAGTTGCAAGGGATGCAATAGAAGCACGTGGACTTATTGATCATGCATTTGATAATTCTCTTACGCCTCGCAAGTTAAAAAACGCGCCTCATTATGAGACGGTTTATATTTCTCATGATGGACAGAAGCTGCATCTTCATGTCGCAGACGCTCAAAAGCGGACAGCTTAATATTCAAATCTTGGTGGGGGTGGCTGGGATCGAACCAGCGACCAACAGGTTATGAGCCCGCTGCTCTAACCGCTGAG